>CALEFQ010000001.1 GCA_937877125.1 uncultured bacterium
GTAAACTTGCCGCGAGTCCGCGCCGATGATCTCACCGTGAAACTGTCGCGCCAAATTTAAAGCCAGTGCCGATTTCCCGCTGGAAGTCGGCCCGCCGATTACGACGATTTTTGGTTTAGACGAGCTGGCCATAGAGACCCCAATAATTGGCGCCGGTGATCTTAACAGATACAAAGCGGTGCCGATAGTTTTCCGGCGCAACGAATTTTACGGTTTTAAAGATATCGCTTTTGCCGAAATGGACAAAAGTTTTTCCCAGGCGTCGGACCTCGCTGACCAGGACCCTAGTAATCGATCCGATCAGTTTTTTGTTGTTGTCGAGAGCGTGCTTTTTCATCGTCTGTTCGAGCAATTGAGCGCGGCGGGTTTTCTCCTTTAATGATACATTATCCATAACTTGGGCGGAAGCTGTTCCGGGGCGTGGGGAATAGCGGGCAATATAAGCGAGATCGAATTTTACCTGATCAAATAACCGGACGGTTTGTTTGAAATCTTGTTTGGTTTCGCCGGGAAAGCCGACAATAATGTCGGTGGTGACAGCCGCGCCGGGTATATTTTCCCTGATGACTTTTATCAAGGAATGGTATTGCTTCCGGGTGTAGCGGCGATTCATCCGGCGCAAGACGCGGTCGCTGCCGGCTTGGACCGGCAGATGAAAATAGGGGCAGATTTTAGGGTTTTTTTTGGCTAAGACAACCAGGCGGCGGGAAAAATCTTTAGGATGGGAGGTGACAAAGAAAACCCGAAAATCTCCGGGAAGATTAGCAACTCTTTCCAGTAATTTGGGGAAATCTGTTCGCCCGCAGTGGTAACTATTCACGTTTTGGCCTAAGAGAGTGATCTGCCGGTATCCTTTTTTAACTAGCGTTTTGATTTCGGCCAAGACGGCGGTGATCGGCCGGGATCGTTCTCGGCCTCGCACGTAGGGCACAACGCAATAAGAACAATAATTATTGCAACCGGTCATGATCGGAACATACGCTTCGACTGGCGAAGAGTGGGCGGCCGGCAGCGTCAGATAATTCCTTTTTTTCCCCTTAGTGGCGGTCTGTCCGGCAATTAGGCGCGGTAAATCCTCGATTTCTTCAATCGGCACGAATAAAGTCTGGGTTTGGTATTTCCTGATGAAATCTGGCTGTTTGGCCAAACAGCCGGTGATGACAATTTTTTGTCCCCGTTGGCGACCGAGACTGATTTGGCCGGCGGCGCGGTCGGCCGCGCTCTGGCGCACCGAACAGGTATTGACCACCAAAATTTTCGCTTGCTCCGGCGAAACTAACTGCAGACCAGCCGTCGCCATGACAGCCGCCAGGCGTTCGGAATCTGATTTATTCATCTGGCAGCCGAAAGTTTTCAGGTAATAAGTGGTTTGGTTTTTTTTCGGGCGGGGAAGCATATAAAATTAAGGAGTTTTAACTAATAGGCGTAATCTCCAATATAACAGCGAAAAACCAGTCTGGCAATAAGCCGAGCCCATCGTCGGGATGGGCTCGGCTTGAGAAATCAGGGGCTTCTTACCGCCGTTCGGCAATTTTCTTTTTCAACTCTTCGATTAAATCGGTGGCAGTCGCGGTTTTAAGTTCTTTCTGGCCGCGCTCGCGGATTGCCAGTTTGCCGGTGATCAGTTCTTTTTCGCCAAAGACGATCATGTACGGGACTTTTTCCAGCTGGGCTTGTCTGATTTTTTTGCCGACGGATTCGTTTTGCTGGTCAACTTCCGGCCGGATCTGGCTTTGGCGTAATTGTTTGGCCAGGCCTTCGGCGGCGTCATTGAATTTTTCGGCCACCGGCAGGATTTTAACCTGGACCGGGCTAAGCCAAACCGGCCAGGCGCCGGCATAGTGTTCAAGCAAAATAGCCATCAGCCTTTCCGGAGAACCGGAGATGGCTCGATGCAGCATCACTGGTCGCCTGTCTTGGCCGGTGGCGTCTTTGTAGGTCAGATCAAACCTTTCCGGCAGGAAGAAATCGACTTGCAGGGTAGAGAGCTGCCATTCTCGGCCCAGTGAATCGGTCGCGATCAGGTCCAGCTTCGGCGCATAAAAAGCGGCTTCGCCCTCACCGATGAAGTATTCAATTTTTCTTTCTTTGAGAACTTTGGCGCAAATTTTTTCCGCTTTGTCCCAGGTTTTGGCGTCGCCCAGATATTTCTCGGGGCTTTTCGGGTCTTTGGTAGACAAGCGATACTTATATGAGAAACCGTAAGTGTCCATGATCGTTTTGGTCATGTCCAGAGCCTTATTCATTTCTGCTTCAACCTGGTCTTCGGTACAAAAGATATGGCAATCATCCTGGGAAAAAGCTCGGGTTCGGGTCAAGCCGGAAAGTTCGCCGGGCTTCTCGTCGCGGTAGAGCATGGCAAAATCAGCCAAACGAATCGGCAGATCTTTGTAACTGCGTTGCCGTGAGGCGTAAATCTGGGTGTGCTGGGGGCAGTTCATCGGTTTGAGATAGAATTCTTCTTCCGAGTAATTAGAATGCACCCGAAACATGTTTTCACGGTATTTGGCATAATGTCCGGAAGTTTGGAAAAGTTCTGCCCGAGAAAATTGTGGCGTCCAGACTTGGGCGATGCCTTGCTGGCTCTGCAGGCTTTCCACGAATTCGCAGATCAGGCGGCGCACCAGCGCTCCTTTGGGCGTAAAGAGAGGGAGTCCTTTGCCGACTAAATCGCTAAAAACGAATAGGTCGAGTTCTTTTCCCAGTTTTCGGTGGTCGCGCTTCTTGGCTTCCTCCAACTGGTGCAGGTATTGGGCGAGCCCTTTGCGGTCGGCAAAGGCCGTGCCGTAAACCCGTTGGAGCATTTTGTTTTTTTCTTCGCCTTTCCAGTAAGCGCCGGCGATTTTCAGTAATTTGAAGGCGCGGATTTCACCGGTGGAATCAAGATGAGGGCCGCGGCAGAGATCGACAAATTTGCCCGTGCGGTAGATCGACACGGTTTCGTCGGGCATTTCCTTCAATAATTCGACTTTGTAAATTTGTCCCGCTTTTTGGAAAAGCTCTTGCGCCTCGGCGCGTGAAATCTCTTGGCGCTCAAAATGGTGATTGGCCTTGATGATTTCGGACATTTTCGCTTCAATATTCGCCAAATCTTCGGGGATCAGCGTACGGGGCAAATCGAGGTCGTAGTAGAAGCCGTTTTCCACGGCCGGCCCGATCCCGAATTTAGCATCCGGGAAAAGCTCGTAAATAGCGGCGGCCAAGACATGGGCTGTTGAATGGCGGAGGAGGTCTAGTTTTTTTGGATCCATAGGTTTAAGTCAAAAATCAAAAGTCAAAAGTCAAAATGGGAATAGCAGATCTTTAGACTTTTGACTTTTTACTTTTGACTTTGAAAAAACCTTTCCGGCCACAAAGTTGCAAAAGCACTTTGGAGCATGAAAGGTTTTTTCACGCGGTTCCATCCAAATTGGTTCTTGATTGGCCTGATAATGCTCAGGAGGCAGATCTCTTAATCCCGGCCAACCGGGTTTTCGAGAACACGCTGCCCTGTGGAAAATCTCAGGGCGCCGGGTGGTAGCCGGCTGGCGTTTAAAGTTATGCCTTTATTATAGTCCGGCCAAGCTGGCTGTCAATAAAAAAATCCCCAGCTGGCCGGCCGGGGATGGGTGGGTGTTTCAGCCTTGGATTAGCCGATTAACCTCGCAGAAATCGCGAACGACATGGTGGTAGTGGCGTGATCCGAGTTTCTGCGGAAGATCCGGACGTCTCATCAGAAACGTGATAACTTCCGCGGCAGTCATGCCGTGGCGGCGGATACCGTCCAAATTTTCTCCCTGATCATCGATGAACGCGATTGGCGTGCCAAACCTTCTCATGAGTGCGTGCAGATATCGCGCTTTCCCGTCGGCCGGAGAGGCAAAAAAGACTTCCTGATACGGTACGTTTGCGGAACGTAACTTCGGCCATTGGAATTCAGCGTTGCCGGCCGTCAGGATGATTACCGGTTTTTCTTGCAGCCAGGCCGTGAGGTAATGGTTAGTGTCGGGATAGGATTGCAGGTTTTCCGCGAACCAGGTATTGAGGCGGCGCAAGAGCGCGGGCGGGTCAATCCGCGGGTTATGACGCCGGAGACGAGCAATCATATTCTCAAAAGTGAAACAGAATTCATCACAGAGCTCCAGAGTTGCTTGCTCCGCCAACTCGCGATTGATGCCCTGCTCGGCCCAGATAGAATAAAACCCGTTCAACCCGTCGATGTACCTGACTGCCGTATCGTCTAAATCAACTACCACAGCTTTTACGATTAATGGCATAAGAACCTCCTTTCAGTGTTGCCACTATCGCAAATGTTAAGTGCTAAGTCAAGAATAGCTGGCTTGACATCGGCACTTTATGGGAATATAAAGAGGGGAACCGGTTTTTCCGGAAAGGAGGCAAAAGTGAATATATCGAGGTTTGTTTGGTTTCTGTCAATTTTTTTGACGGTTGGTTTGGGGCTGTTTGGTTGCGAGGATGATCCGGTCGGACCAAAAGATCCGACGCCGACGCCAACCCCGCGTTTTACCGCGACTCCCGTAGCTACGGCCACGCCGGTGCCGACGCCGACGCCTTGTCCTGAGCCGGGAGCGACGATCGACGGCTGGGAAAGATCAGGGAATTGCAATATCAAAATCAGCGGGCGCTGTTGGGGGATTGGCTGTAACAACCTTCGTCTGGGGATTTTCATTGCCCCGACTAAGCCGAATGTCCACCAGTGGTTTTACCAGGGGATGGCTTCAATCAATGAATCAGCCGGCACCTGGTCGGGCAGCGGACATCTAGGCCCGAATGCCACTCAGTGTTCCCAGGAGGAATACTGCTTA
>CALEFQ010000002.1 GCA_937877125.1 uncultured bacterium
GACCACCGAGATCTACACTCTTTCCCTACACGACGCTCTTCCGATCTGCCCACACAGAGGCCGAGAATGAAGACGATGACTAATTCGAAAACTATCATATTTATTCTTTATCTCCGCGCACCGCTATCTAATAATGATCCTGAAACAAATAGATCGGGTTGGTGAAAATGATGACTAGCGCCAGCGCGATACCGATGAAGCCGAGAACGATACCACCGAGCGCGATGTTGGGATTGACCTTTAGTGTCTTTTGCTTGATGACCTGCCGCGCTCAGAGCCCGATGGCGATGGCCGCGATACTAAGCGCGACCCGAACTGCGCCGCCCAAAACCAGTTAGTCACGAACGGGATAAGAGCAAAGATGACGGTAGACCACGAAGTCCGGCGCCACATGGTATCGCCGGCGACGCCGAGCGGATTGAGGGGGTCGAATTCCGACTGAGCAGACGGGGTCGGCGGAACTGAAGTCGCCGGCAGCGGAGAAGCCACCGGCGGTTTTTGTTTTGGCGCCTGGGAGGCATTAGTAACTGCCGACATAATCTAAATTATTTGCTCATCGCCCCCACCCTCTTGCCTTTGAGCGTGGGGGTAGATCAACAAAAACTTTATCCAATAATTTTATGGGCAACCAACAACCGCAGCAACTTCTTGACAAACACCGTTGCTGCATTCAAAGGCATCACCTTGTTGTAAATCTGCTGAAATACTGTAGCAAGAGCCATCGGCTGAATAATCCCTATCATAAGCCGTTCCATCTGGCTGAGTCGGTAATGTGCCACCTGGGAAATAAGTTGTAATATCAGCATCGGCAGTAGGATAAGCACCCTCAGCCGAGGCGAACATTTCTGCTGCGGTCATTTGCGAATTACAATCAGCTTGGCGTTTTGAATCATTTGCCGCCTCACGAGCAGAACCTAAAGCCACCAAAACCACGGCCGCCAAGATGGCGATAATGGCGATGACGACTAAGAGCTCAATGAGCGTAAAACCTTTTTGTTTTGACATAGACTCACCCCCTTTCAAATTGTTTATTTAAACGTTTTTTAAATAAGTCAAAAGTCAAAAATCAAAAGTCAAAAGTGAAGACAAAACGCCAAGGATTATTCCGCCAGACGAATCACTATTTTGGCCAGGATTTTTGAAATTTCTCGAGCCTCCTGTAATGCTTTTTGTATCTTATAACGATCTGTTAGGTCAGCTTCCGCTGATAATTCCAACCAATAAATAGTCTCGTTACATTCTTTAAGCGCAATATTGTTAATATTTTTATATTCGAGTCTAGAACGTGAGGAAACCGCTTCCGCCAGATTGGCGCCGATTGATGTGCCGGAACGCAGCAACTGCCGTCCAATGACAAACGCTTCTTTATTTCTGACAAAATCTGTCACTAACCTGATAATGGTCAACGAAAACTTCTTAGTTCTAATTTTAATATCAATATACATACCCCTCCTATGTGACAATGATTCCTGGCTGTTAACTTTTTACTTTTGACCTTTGACTTTTGACTTCCTGCCTGCGGCATGGTGACTTACATCATGGAACTGATGTTGTAAATCGGCATAATCACGGCCGCCATCAGTATCCCGACGCCGATGCCTAATATTACCATAATTATCGGCTCCAGCAAAGAGGATAAGCCTTTGACGGCGTTATCCAGCTCCCGGCCGTAAAAATCCGAGATTTTCTGGAGGGTGAAAGGCAGTTTTCCCGTCTTCTCCCCCACTTCGATCACCTGCGAGACCATCAGCGGAATTTCCTTTTCGCGCCGTAGGACCGCCGACATCGCGTCGCCGGCTTCCACGCGCTGGGCCGCTTTCTTGATAATATCGCTGTAAACAGAATTACCAATAACGGTCGCGGTCACGCCCAGGGCCTCAATGATCTTCACTCCGCCGACGAGCAAAGTATAAAGCGTCCGCGTCATCCTGGTGATATAGACCCAACGGAAAAGCTTGCCAAAAACGGGCATTTTTAGTTTCAGTCGGTCCAGCTGGCGTTTGCCCGCCGGCGTGATGCCCCAAGAACGAACCCACCAGAAAATCAAGGCGGCCACGATCACCAGCAGCCACCAGAAATTGCGGACGAAACTGCTGAAATCCAGCAAGAGCTTGGTTGTCCAGGGTAAATTGCTCGACAGGCCGGTCAGGACCGATTCCAGCTGGGGAATGACGTAAGTCACCATGATAATGGCGACGACGACAATGCCGGCCAGAATGAAAGCCGGATAATACATGGCCGAGCGGATCTTTGACAGCAAGTCATAATCTTTTTCCAACTGATCCGCCAAGTAATTCAGCGACTCGTCCAGCTTGCCGCTAGTCTCGCCGGTCTGGACCACGGAAACGAAAAAATTGGAAAAAGTTTCGGGATACTGATTCATGGCCACGCTTAGCCGGGCGCCGCCGTCGACCCGGGCCGTAATGTTTTCCAAAATGCCTTTAAATAGAGGGTTTTGCTGCTGCTCCGACAAGATGCGCAAACCCTGCACCAAAGGTAAGGTGGCCGAAATCATAGTCGCCAGCTGCCGGGAAAAAATAACGATATCGCGGGGATGCACTTTGTCAAAGATCTTGATCCGAGACTGCATGCCAACCTGAGAGCCTTCTTCGTTTAATTCCACCACGACCAGATTATGGCCGCGCAAAACATCCGCCGCGGCTTGCGCGGAGGCGGCGTCAACCGTCCCAGCCTGGACTTCGCCCTTAAAATTTTTAGCGCGATAATTGTAGATAGGCATAGATTTAAGTCAAAAGTCAAAAGTCAAAAGTCAATAGTCAAAAGTCAAAGGTCAATAGTACGATTAGTGAACTTTTGACTTTTTACTTAGGATCGCAGCAGGGCCGAGAGATTCTTGGGATCCGAGGAAAACATCAGGGCGTCTTCCATGGTAATTTGTTGGGCCCGAACCAGCGACGCCAGCGAATTATCCAGGGAAATCATACCTTCTTGGGCGCTCGTCTGGATGACGCTGTCAATCTGGTACGCCTTGTTTTCGCGGATTAAATTGCGCACGGCCGGGGTGGCCACCATAATTTCCGCGGCGACGACGCGTCCGCCCCCGATTTTGGGAATCAACCGCTGGGATACCACCGCCGTCAAAATCGAAGCCAATTGCGTCTTGATCTGATTCTGCTGGTGCGACGGGAAAGCATCGATAATCCGATCCACTGTCTGGGCGGCGTTATTCGTATGCAAAGTGGCAAAAACCAAATGGCCCGTCTCCGCGACGGTAATCGTCGTGGCAATCGTATCCAGATCGCGCATCTCCCCCACCATCACCACATTCGGGTCTTCGCGCAGCGCCGAACGCAGGGCGCGAGCAAAAGACATCGTGTCCTGGTTAATTTCGCGCTGGTCGATAATTGACTTGTCGCCGGTAAAAAGATATTCAATCGGATCCTCAATCGTAATGATATGTTCGGCGCGTTCATGATTGATCAGATCGATCATCGCCGCCAGCGTGGTGGACTTACCGTGGCCGGTGGGCCCGACCATCAGGACCAGACCCTGGGAATCTTTGGTAAAATTTTTCAGGATCGGCGGCAGACCCAATTCCTCTACCGTCCTGATTTTCCGCGGAATGAGCCGCAAGGCCGCCCCGACAACGCCTTTTTGGTGAAAAACATTGATGCGAAAACGCGACTTGTCGCCGTAGGCGTAAGACAAATCCAATTCCCACTGAGCCTCAAAAATCTGGCGCTGTTTTTCCGAAAGCAGGGCATAAATCAGCGACTTGGCCGAATCGGCCGTCAGGATCGGCTGGCCCGGGATCGGGATCAGCTTGCGGTCGACCCGGATCGTGGGCGCGCGTCCCACCGTGAGATGCAAATCGGAAGCGCCGCGGTCCAGCACCACGTCAAATAATTTTTCAAGATTTAGTTTTTCGGAAGTAGCCATGAATTTGCCTTTAGTCTTTAGTCTTTAGTCTCTGGCCCAAGACCAAAGACTAAAGACCAAAGACCAACCTATTCCTGCGTCGAGTGTAAAACTTCCTCCGTCGTCGTCTGTCCCTGAAGGATTTTGATCACGCCATCTTCCATCATAGTGATCAAACCGCTTTCGCGCGCCAGGCTTTTCAGCTTGACTTCCGAAGCGCGCTGGAGCATCGCGTCCTGAATTTGGTCATTGACCACCAGAACTTCAAAAATTCCGATGCGGCCGCGATAGCCGTTTTTGCACTTAGGACAACCCTGGGCGTGCCAGATTTTGATCGGGTCACTAAGCTTAAGTTTCAAGTTCTTCTTTTCTTGCGGCGGAATCGCCGCCCATTCCTTCAGGATCATGGCGCTCTCCTCCGCCGTCGCCGTCGCTTCCTTCCGGCAAACCGGACACAAGCGGCGCACCAGCCGCTGGGCCACGATCACATTGAGCGACGAAGCCAGTAAAAACGGCTCGATTCCCATATCGATCAGGCGCGGAATAGCGCCGTAGGAATTATTGGTATGCAGGGTAGACAAGACAATATGCCCGGTCAAAGCGGCGTGAACGGCCATGGCCGCGGTCTCGCGATCGCGAATTTCGCCGACCATAATGATATCGGGATCCTGGCGCAAAACCGAACGCAAACCGGAAGCAAACGATAGGCCGACCTCGGGATTGATCTGCGACTGGGAAATCCCCGGCAAAAAGTATTCCACCGGATCCTCCAAAGTTATGATATTGACGCTCGGCTCATTCAGGATACCCAAGACCGAATAAAGCGTGGTGGATTTGCCGGCACCCGTCGGACCGGTCACCAGAAACATGCCGTGGCTTTTTCGGATCGCCTTTTTCACG
>CALEFQ010000003.1 GCA_937877125.1 uncultured bacterium
TTTCGGGTTTCCGGAATCTGGCACTGAAATTGACTAAGTTCTGCCGCCGGCGGCATCTGATGGCCGGCGAGTAAATGTTCTTGAAATAACTGCCGTGCGGCGAAGAAGCGGGGCAGATAGCTCAAACTTTCGGCGGCCGAGCGGCGGGTGATTTTGTGCGCGGATGATAGCTCTTTGGTTAGGTGCTTGATATAATCGTCCAATTTCCTTCATACCGGAAAGCCAGACCGGAATTGTAGGCGAAAATAGCCATTTCCCATGATCCTTTTTCCTGGAATAAGTGATTGAGGTAGCGGGCGGCGGCGCGGCTGGCTAGAAAAGGGTCACGGCGTTCATCTATCTTTTGGTTTATAGTTAGGCCGAAGTTTTTCGCCGTGGCTTCGGTGAATTGAAACGGTCCGTGGGCCTGGCGCCGGGAAGTGGCCGTTATTTCAAATCCGCTCTCCGGTAGAGATAGCAAGGCCAGCTGGGCGGGGACGCCTTCCGTCTGAAAAATTTTCATAGAGTGCAGCAGGTACGGCGATGCCCGGTCAAGACGTCTTTTGAAATCAGACTTGAGCTTATTTTTTTCGAATTTGGTCAATCTTTTGATTTCGGGATCAGATGGCTCCGGAATTTCGGCAAACAGTTGGCGAAAAAGTTCCGCCCGGTTTTCTTCCGGGGATTCCTTCGGGGGTATTACTTCTTTTTCGGCGGGAGCGGGTTTTTTATCTCCGCGCAGTCCCATAGCCAAACCAGCTCCGACCGCCGTAATTTTGGCGGCTTTTTTTAGGAATTCCCGACGGCTCATTTTTTCGTCAAACGGAGAAGATCCTCTTTCGCCCATATTATTAGCTATTATTGGCCTATTTTAGCTATTTTAGCGCATTTGCTTTCACTTGACAAATAAAATCTGATGTGCTAGTGTGAGCTGTTGATTTCCCTTCGACAAGCTTAGGATTAACTGTAGAAAAGGCTTTTCTATAGCTAATCTCCCAGGAGAAGTTCTCCCGGGAAATAATTTGGTTGTGTACCTTACAATTGAGAGAAAAACCTTGAAAGGAGGTTTCGAGATGAAATGGTTTAGTGTTTTGTTGATGGTGCTTATTTGCGTCGGCGTTTGTTCCGCCGCGCAGTTCGTCGAGTCCGATTTTTGGAGAAATCCGACCGGAAAAGATATTTCTTGGTTGGAAATTTCCAAGCGAATGGGCGTGACCGAGAATCAGGCGAAAGCCTGGGGACCGGTCAACCGGCCCAACGGACTCAAGTCCGGCGAGTGGACCGCCAAGCGTGATCTGGGCATCGGCCCGTGGTTCGCGTGGTATTATCACTCTTCGGATCAAGTCGAGGGCGGCCTGAATCAGCAGATGAAAGGCCTGCCCAAAGACAAACTCTCGATAGTGAAGGACCTCGTCAATGGTCCTAAGCCGAAACACGGGAAGCTTATCTGGGGCCAGGTCCTGAGCTGGATGAAATTTCAGCAAAAGGATAAGAAAAAGGCGGACTATGTCGAAAACGTAGTTTGCCTCTGGCAGGATATGGCCAAGGCCGGGCGTAAGATTTCCGAGCTGCCAACTTTCGTGTGGACGGAATCTGGAATCGGTTATGCTGCGGACTGCTACAATCTATATGGTTTGCCGCAACAGCCGAAAGTAGAAGAACCTCCGCCGAAAACGGAAAGTGTTCCGCCGACGGAAGAACCTCCGGTTGTTTCGCCTCCAGCGCCCTCCGCTCCCGAAGAAGAAACGCCTCACCCACTGTGGGGCAAAGGCGTGGTCTGGGCGATCGGCGAGTACGTCAATGCCGACAGCACCACGCAGGCCAATTCGTACGACGGAGTTGAATGGAGATTCCATTTCGATTCCGCTCTGGCTTGGACAATTCGCGGCGAAGTCGGATTGGGATGGAACTTTCCAGACGAGGATGTCCCGGAGACGAGCTCCCGAACGCTGATGCTTCGAACCGGCCTGCGGTACAAGCTGATTTATCAAGCTCCGTTTGAGCTCGATATTGAAGCGGGTCCCGCGGTCTGGCTCCATAACGAAGACTTCGCAGTCTTCAAAGGGAATGGCGGTCCTGATTACGAAGAAGGATCGGCGGGAGAAGCGAGCGGTGGCGGGTATGTCCGACTCCTGGCCAAAGGCCGATACGAAACCTATTTCGAAGGTGAGTACCGGGAACTGGGTAAGGAGCGCGGATACGGGGCTGCATTCTCGGCGGAACCGAAAAGGCTGTATTTCGATGTCGGTCTTTCCGGGAACGAAAGCGACGAGTTGAGGAAAGACG
>CALEFQ010000004.1 GCA_937877125.1 uncultured bacterium
GTGTTCTGGGTTAACCTGACGGTTTTCGCCGGATTGACTGCCTTGGCTCTTTTTCTCAAGTCCAAGCGCCCTTCAATTCAGCCGCTGGAATTCGGCCAAGAACCACCTCGGATAGAACAAGACTTAGCCAAACGTTTCCGCGAGAAATTGAAAATCGCCCCGACCGATCGCGTCCTGCTCCTTTACGGCAAACCGGAGCGAGCCAAGCAGTTCCCGGCTTTGCTGAAAACTTTGCCTATCATCGCCAATCTTTGTCCAAATATTAATTTACGGATGCTGGTTACCACCTGGGGCGAAGGCGACGGCGAAGTCCCCAAGCTCAAAAAACTGGCCAAGGAACTGGGCATAATTGATAATTTGCGTTTCATCAAAACCACCGATCCGGAAAACTTGAAATACATCATCAATCTGGCCGATATTATCGTTTTCCCTTATAACGACCGAATCAATGATCCAAGCGACCTCAATGCCGTTCTGCCCTACCTGAAAGCCTTAGTCGTGCCGGACCTGCCCCTCTTCGCCCAGTTGATCAACGAAAAAACCTGCCTCAAAGTGAAAGACATCTCCGACAAAAAGGAACTGGCTCTGGCGATTGAACGCCTGATCAAAGACGAAAAATTAATGCTCCAGCTGGGCTTCAATTTGTCAAAACCACAGGACTAAAAAAACCGAAAACATAATCCCTGTCCCTAATTTCAAAGAAAAAACCGGAAATCACTTCCCGGTTTTTTGATTCAGATTCATAAGCGCATCAGGAAAAAATAAAACTGCCGCAGCAAGTCGAAAACTATCCCGACTTCAGGGGCATCAATATCCCGAACCTGGGCGCAAAGAGCAAACAAAACGCCGCAATCATATCCAACCTTTTTCTGTATCTCACTCAGATGACTTCCGTGCCAGGTTTGCATCAACGGATGTTTTCCCGCATAACGAACATCCTCCCAGAAATAGGATGGCAGGGACCGATACAACCCCCATGAAACATCTGGCGCCAAGGTAAATGGAATTTTCCAGCGCGTAACTATCTCTGGTATCAGCCAAATCATCCGTTTGTCTCGAATCATCCCCCAATGCCCAACCTGGACGCACGCCCGGCTAATCCCCCGAATCATATGGCGTTCCTCATAGACTCTCATCGGCCAGAGACATTCCAGAAAGCGGAAAACGGCGTCCTGCCCCGGCACCTGGAGATACGGAAAGAGTCGGTACTGCTCCAGTAACCGTAGGGCCACTGGGCTTAGACAAGTGTAATTCCCGGCGGACAGATAGTCGAGAAACACGGGCAAAAATTTTTCTCCCAGAAACTCGTACCAGACTCCCGTCGGTGAAATTACTTCCTTAGGCGGGCCCGGCTCGCCGGTCATATCTGGTTTCACTTGAGAAAATACCGCCCCATCAAGTAATTTGCGCTTGGTCAGCAACGACTCCAGTGCCATACGGTATTCCTCTGGGTCTTGGAGTTGCCGATCACGGATCATTTGGACCACCTTGGTCCATTTCATTCTTGAAAAACCTTTCTTGTTTTCCATAGGCCCTCCTTGTTGATTGGTTTAATGAACATTTGAACAGAGTATATAAGCATATTCCCCGCCTGGTGTCAAAGGTTCTTTGACGTAAACAAAAACCCGACACCTAGCGGCATCGGGTCTTTGTTCGTATTCACAAATCATAACTACTCTTCGACAAGCTCAGAGTAATTATTTGATCGCGTCTTTCAGGGTCTTGCCCGCCTTGAATTTAGGAACTTTCACGGCCGGGATCTGAATCTTTTCGGTCGGTTTTTGCGGGTTGACGCCCGTGCGCGCTTTGCGCTGGGAAACGGAGAAAACTCCGAAACCGGTGATGGCCACTTTGTCGCCACCTTGTAAAGCCTTGGTGATGTTCTCAATCATCGAGTCCATGGCATCTTCGGCAGCCTTCTTGCTGATTGCCGCCTTTTCCGCCATTTTGTCGATTAAATCTTGCTTGGTCATGATCTCACCCCCTTTCTTTTCGCTCGGTTAAGCCATTTCTGGCGTCAGCGAGCGTATGGAAAATTATTATATTGGCTTATCCACACACTTTTACGACTTTTGAGCTTATCTTAGCAGAAATATTGGCAAAGGGCAAATGATTACCAGAAACAAATAACCAATCGTAAATAATAATTAAAATTTACATGGAACGTGTTGTCTTTTTGAGATTCGGTGATTTATGTCCGGCCCTTAGACGGGAATATTCCATATTACAGGACCAATCGCCCAGATACTTGACAATCATGATATTTTCGATTAACATGACTCGTTCACTTTGGGTTAGATCAAAGTAAGGACAAACAGTCCTCTCTTTGCTAAACCCATCAATCACAAGGAGGTAAATTTATGAATTCTCCCACGACTACCAGGATTTTAGCTATCACCAACGGGCCGAATCTGGTCACCGATATTCAAGAATTTTTCAAAGGTAGGCAAGATGTTACGGTAATGGGAAAAGAATCCGTCCCGAACACCGTCCAGCCGGGCGATCCGAATTGGCCAGACGTGATCCTGATGACTTACGATGAAGTGCCGGAGCACAGAGAAGCCCTTATCAGGATGGTCCTAGTCGACCCGACAAGATTATTGATTGTCATCGTTGTACCAACGGACGACTCCGATCCCGGCAATGACAGTGAAGAGGGACGCATTATCGACATGTTTCCGCCGCCGGCTTGTCAAAATCTCACCTTCGTGGAATTATGGAACTCAGGCCGTTTCATCCCCAATCTCCCGAAAGTTCTGGAAAGATTCCGCGCCAGTGACAGGCCAATATGTTATACTCTCTGCCCGAAACTAAGCTGACACAATCTAACTACTGCCAAGAACCTCCTATGGGAGGTTTTTCTTTAAATTTCTACTTCCGCATTTATGCGCTCAATTGATTTTGCCTGACGATTGGCCGGATCGATATCGATCACCACCGCGTCAACGCGACACAGGCCTTCTTCCGGTCGATCAAATTTTATCGGTCGCTGAGTCAGCATCCATTTAATGACTTGCTGAACATCCACCCCCAGCGAAGAATCGCGCACACCCGCCATCCCGACATCGGTAATAAAAGCCGTCCCTGCGGGCAAAACCCGTTCGTCCGCAGTCGGGATATGCGTATGTGTTCCGAGCACAGCCGAGACGCGCCCGTCCAAGTAAAAACCGAGTGCCTGCATCTCACTGGTTACTTCTTTATGAAAATCCACA
>CALEFQ010000005.1 GCA_937877125.1 uncultured bacterium
CGGACCGAGTCGGATTTCCTAAAAACCTATAAGATTTTTTGGCAGGCTTATCTGGATATCGCGAAACGTTTCGACTTGCCCGTGGTGGTCGTTGAATCCGATAACGGTGAGCTCGGCGGCGATTACGCCCATGAGTTTATGGTTCCGTCGGAGGTGGGCGAGGACACAGTGATGCAATGCGTTTGCGGTTACGCCGCGAATCTGGAGCGGGCGGAATTCGTTCGCGACGAGAAGAATCTGGCCGAGGCCATGAAACCGAGCGAAGTCCGGGAAGCTAAGCGCGGGCCGACGATCGCGGACGGCGTGAAGCTTTACGGTCAGCCCGCCTGGCGTCAAATCAAAACCGTAATCTATGTGACGGATCGCGGCGAATTTCTGGCGGTGGTACTGCGAGGCGACTTGGAAATAAACGAAGTCAAGTTGAAGCGCCTGGTCAAAGCGAATGAGTTGCGTCCGGCCACCGATCAGGAAATTGCCGGCCTGGGTAGCGTTACCGGTTTCATCTCTCCCTTAAAAATAAAAGTGAAAAAGATCGGTGATATTTCTTTGCGAACCGTCCGGAATTTTTCTACCGGCGCCGATGTTTTTCAGCGCGATACCGTCAACGTCAATTATCCCCGAGATTTTCAGGTAGATATCGAGGCGGACGTGGCCAATGCCAGTGACGGCCGTCAGTGTGCGCGTTGCCAAAAAGGGAAGTTGCGAGCGACCACTACCGTGGAATGGGGCAACCTATTCAAATATGACACCTTCTATACCAAGCCGATGCGGGGAGTTTTCGTCGACGAAGACGGCCGCGAGAAAGAATTGTGGATGGGCGCCTACGGTATCGGCCTCGGGCGGACGATATCGATCGTGATCGAGAAGCACCACGACCAGCGCGGGATTATCTGGCCCAAGGAGATCGCTCCTTACCAGGTTCACCTAGTTTCGATCGGCCGGGAGGCGAGTGTTGCCAAGGCGGGACAGATGGTTTATGATAATTTGATCAAAAATGGGCTAGAAGTGCTATGGGATGAGCGGGATGTTTCTCCGGGGGTAAAGTTTGCTGATGCCGACCTGATTGGGATCCCGCTACGCTTAGTCGTGAGTCCTAAAACCTTGGCCAAGGACGGTTACGAATGGAAAGAGCGCAACCAGCCTGATTCTAAAATAATTAAGGCGGACGAATTGATCCCGGCCGTCAAGAAATACTATCAACGCTAATGTTTGACCGCTTGTTCGGAAAATTTTCCAAAAACATGGGTATTGACCTCGGTACGGCCAATACCCTGGTTTATGTTCAAGGCAAAGGGATTGTAATCAACGAACCGTCGGTGGTAGCGATTAATAATAAGACCGGCCAGATTTTAGCCATCGGCAATGACGCCAAAAAAATGGTCGGGAAGACGCCGTCCCATATTGTGGCCCGTCGTCCCTTGGTGCAGGGGGTCATTTCCGATTTTGAAGTTACCGAGCAGATGCTTCGCTATTTCATCGAAAAAGTCCACGCCGAAAATTTTACTTTGATACCTCGTCCGATCGTTGTGATCGGCATCCCCTGCGGCGTGACGGAAGTGGAAAAAAGAGCGGTGGAAGACGCGGCGCTGAATGCCGGCGCCCGCAAGGCGTTTTTGATCGAAGAGCCGATGGCGGCCGCGATCGGCGCCAAACTGCCGATCCAAGACGCGGCGGGCAGTATGGTGGTCGATATTGGCGGCGGCACGACTGAGGTGGCGGTCATCTCGTTGGGCGGAATCGTGGTCAGTAAGTCATTGCGGATTGCCGGCGATACCCTTAATGACAATATCATTCAGTACGCGCGGGACGAGTTCAATTTGCTTTTGGGAGAGCGGACGGCCGAAGAAATTAAAATTGCCGTCGGGTCGGTTTTAGAACTGGAAAACCCCCTGGAAGCCGAGATGCGGGGGAGAGATTTAGTTACCGGTTTGCCCAAGAAGGTAATGGTCACTGATGAGCAGGTGCGGCACGCTATGGCTCATTCCGTCCGGACGCTAATTAATAATATCAAGTCGACGGTAGAAGAAACGCCGCCGGAACTGCTGGCGGACATCATGGACAAGGGTATTGTCTTGGCGGGTGGCGGGGCGCTTTTGCGCGGCCTGGACCGGTTGATTGAGCAACAAACGGAGATTCCCGTCCACGTAGCGGATGATCCGTTGACTTGCGTCGTCCGCGGCGCCGGGGTTGTCTTAGAAGACATTGAAACTTTGAAAGAAGTTTTGGTCGATACGCCATCTCGTCAGGCGCCGATGTAAGTAAAAAGTCAAAAATCAAAGGTCAAAATTGCGGCGGTTGAGCTTTATATTTTTGACGTTTTACTTTTGCTTTTCATGGCCAAAACGCGTTCGCCCTTTCAGCTTTTCCTCATCCTCCTTATCATTGTGGTGGCGTTTTTTATTTTATACGGCGTAGGGGCGATTCAGCCTTTAGTCAACGCCGGCCAGGCGGTCTTTCAGCCCGTGCTAAGCGGCTTCAGTTGGGTGGGAAACCGGGTCGGAAACTGGTTCGAATTTTTGGGATCGATCGGTCAAATGGACGAACGCAACAAAGAATTGCAATCACGTCTGGATCAGCTGCAGTCGGATAACACTAAATTGAAAGAAATGCTGCGTGAAAACGAACAGCTGCGCCAAGAAATAGGTTTCCAGTACGAGCATAATTATGACACGGTGCCGGCCGCTGTCATCGGCCGGAGCACTGATCCAGGTTTGCAGACGGTATCGATCAATGTGGGGGAGAATCGCGGCCTGTCAAAGGACATGCCCGTAATTATCGGCGACGGTCTTTTGGTCGGCCGAGTGGCGGACGTAGGTTTCAATACGGCTACGGTTTTGCTCTTGAGTGATCGACAAAGCGTGATCAATGCCGTCGTCCAGGATACGCGGGCCAGCGGCATAGTCCGGGGACGCCACGGCTTGGAATTGCTGATGGATTCTATCCCCCAAAATGAGGAGATCGCCGGCGGGCAGTCGGTGATTACTTCCGGTCTCGGGGGCGGGTTCCCGTCGGGATTATTGATCGGTGAAATTAAAGAGGTGCAGGAATCAAGTAACGAATTGTTCAAGGAAGCGCGGCTTTTGCCGGCCGCCAATTTTGACCGGCTGGAAATAGTGTTTGTTTTAACCGGGACTCATTGATGAGATTATCTTGGCTCATAATTTTGATGATTGGGGCGGTCTTGGCCCAGTTCGCTTGGGCTAGCCATTGGCAAATTTTTGGGGTTTATCCCAATTTAGTTTTGGTAATCTTGGTCGTCGTCACTTTGCGGGCTGGGTCGCGCGCCGGATTATTGGGGGCGCTGATCGGCGGCCTGGCGATGTTATTCATTTCGCCTTTTCCTCTCGGCGGCCAGGGCCTGGCCTTACTGGCGGCCATGGCCGTGAGTGGATTCCTGGCTGATTATGTCTTTACCGCGGCGACGCCGTTCTCGGTGCTTTTGCAGGCGGTCGTGGCCACGGTGGTTTTCGGCCTGGTAAATTTAGGCGGGACCCACCTGATTTTTTTGATGCGGTCCTGGAATACCGAGCAGTTGTGGTCGGTGGAATTAGTCCATACTCTGGGTCAAGTTTTATACCATTTGGTTCTAATCTTTGTTTTATATAATTTAACGATTATTTGTCAGCGATGGTGGCAAACTACGTTTCGCGGTTTTAGCTGGCGTAAAAAAACAATCCTCTAATGGATCCTTTTTCGCTAAAAGTTAGCTCGTTATCTCGGCGCGGTCCCAAAGCTGTTTCTGACAAGTATCGCCGGAATTTGGAATGGCAGGAAAGCCTGATTAGCGGAGCTACTGCCGGTGACGACGAAGCGCGTTTGGAAGAGGTGCCGGAGCGTTTTCGCCTGACTTGGCTGTTGGTTTGCGCCGCGGTCGTGTTGGCGATACTGGCCGGACAGATATTCGACTTGCAAATTGCCGAGGGGGAAACTTATCAGCGGGCTGCCGAGATAAACCGAGTGCGCAAGTTTCCGCTTTCGGCACCCCGGGGCGTGATGTTTGACCGCACTGGCCGGAAGCTGATGGAAAATGTTCCCAGTTTTGAAATAGTTTTGATTCCGGCGGACCTGTGGCGGCTTTCGCCTGAAGAGCGGGAAGAATCAATTCGCCGCCTGGCCGCAGCGGCGGAGATTGACGAGGCGTCCATCCGTCTGGTGGTTGAACAAAGTGTCAAAAATTCATATGATCCCAAGATAATCCAGGAGAACACCGATCGGGACAAGGCCTTAATTTTAGAGGCGAAAAAGCAGGAGATTCCTGGTTTTCAAATACTAAGCGTGGCCCGGCGCAATTATTTTGATCCGATTTTTTCGCATCTCTTAGGCTATACCGGCGCGCCGACGGCGGAGGATCTTTCGGAGCATGAAGGCGATGAGGCTTATGCCGGAATTGATACCGTCGGTAAAAACGGCTTGGAATCGATTTACGACCGGGAATTGCGGGGTTTGCCCGGCAGCAAGCAAATTGAAGTCGATGCGACCGGACGCGAAGAAAACTTGATAGCGATCAAGCCTCCGGTCGCGGGAAAAAACATTGAGCTCGCATTGGACGCCGAATTACAAACCAAGGCGTCCGAGAACTTAAATCACATCCTTAATTCAGCCGGGCTGACGAAAGGGAGTGTGGTTGCGCTCGACCCGCGCAGCGGCGAAGTCTTGGCGCTGGTGAGCCTCCCGGGTTATGACAATAACCTTTTTGCCCGCGGCATATCGCCAGAGGAATATACTAAATTAGCAAGTGATCCCAGCCAGCCTCTTTTTAACCGTTCGATTGGTGGCACATATGCTTCCGGATCAGTCATTAAACCGGTGCTAGGAATCGCCGCTCTTGAAGAGGGAGTGGTTAATGTTAATACCACGGTCGTGGACACAGGTTTCATCGAGGTTGAAAACAAATATGATCCCAGCATTAAATACCGTTTCTACGGCTGGAATCGAAGCGGCTTAGGGCCGGTCAATATTTATACCGCTATCGCCTTGTCGTCCAATCCCTATTTTTATCAGATCGGCGGTGGCTACCAGGGCTTCGAAGGACTGGGGCCGGAGTTGATTGCCAAATACATGACCTCGTTTGGCTTTGGCGCTCCTCTCAAAATAGATTTGCCCGGCGAAGCGAAAGGTCTGGTGCCAACGCCGGAGTGGAAAGAAAAAACTATCGGCGAGCCTTGGAGCCTGGGGAACACTTACAATTTGGCTATCGGCCAGGGAGATTTTCTGACGACGCCTTTGCAGATGGCCAGTATGGCGGCGACCGTAGCCAATGGCGGCACGGTTTATCGCCCTCGCTTGGCGCGGGCGTTTATCGATGAGTCCGATAATTCTCGTGTTGAAGTGTCTCCGGAGATTTTGTCAGCCGATATTGCTTCTCAAGAAAACTTCAATATTATGCGCCGAGCGATGCGGGAAACGGTCGTCAACGAACGCGGCACGGCGCGTTCCTTTCAGGGTTTGCCGGTGGCTGTAGCGGCCAAGACCGGCACGGCCCAGTTCCAGGGAACGGCGCTAGAGCATTCGTGGTTTATCGCTTTTGCGCCCTACGACAATCCGACGATCGCCATGGCTGTTTTAGTGGAGCAAGGCGGGAGTGGCGCTGAGGCGGCGGCGATCGTGGCGCGGGATACTTTAAGTTGGTATTTTTCAAGATAAGTCAAAAGTCAAATGTCAAAAGTCAAAAATTATGCAAGAGAGCAAGTTTGAGCAGAGGGAAAAGCCGAATATCGGCGAGTTGGTTGTCGCCACCGGCAATCCGGCGAAATTTGAACGTTATGCCAAGGGATTGAAAGAATATTTTGACGTGCAACTTTCTTCATTGCGCGACGAACACTTGAAAACAGTTGACGAGCCGTTTGATACCGCGGAGGAAAATGCTCGCCACAAGGCGCTGGAATATTTTAGACAGTGCGGTAAACCGGTGCTGGCCGTCGACGAGGCATTATATGTCGATTTTTTGCCGGCGGACCAGCAGCCCGGCGTTCATGTTCGTCGATTCGGGGGCGGTGAGGAAGTTAGTGATGATGAGCTTTTGACGCGAGTGTTAGAGCTGGTCAAAAAAGCACCGGCGAACAACCGGAAAGGTCGTTGGCATTTCGCTGTTTGCCTGGCACGCGGGGAAAATGATTTACGCGAAGTCCAATTTGATATGCCGCGCCTTTTTATAACAGAACCGTCGCCTAAACGACTGCCGGGTTATCCCTTAAGCAGTATCGGCATCCAAGACGGTTTTGATAAACCGGGGTCTGAATTAGACGAGAAAGAGTGCCAACTGGCGGATGCGATTTTAATGGCTAAGGTGGCCGCGGCGGTGCGGAAAGCATTAGAAATTAAGTAGTAATAATCAAGGAGGAGGGTATGTTTTTACATCGTAATTCACAAAAACGTTTCTATGATCCCGATACGGTCTATTTTGTCACATCCAAGGTTCATGATAATCAACCGGTTTTTAACGAGAGCATTTTTGCAGATTTGTTTATAGCGGAGCTACGTTTGTGCCGCCAACTTAAGGGCTTCAGCTTGTATTCTTTCTGTTTGCTGCCCGATCACTTTCATTTATTACTCAAACCCGGGGATGGATGCAATATTTCGCGGATAATGAAATTATTAAAAGGCAACCTTTCCCGTGATATAAATTATTTGATTTTTGGACATTGTAATATGGAAGGCGACACATCGATGTGTCGCCTTCCGATCAGGAGGATAATCCAGGCTGCGCAAGAAAGGTTGTTGAAACGATTTCCCCGCCCGAGCTTCCGTTCTCGTTGTTTAGGTGGCAAAAATCCTTTCACGATCACACCATCCGCAGTGAATGTGATTATCAATATCATTACCGTTATACGGCCTATAATTTTCGGCATCACGGTTTGCCGGAAAACTGGCGCTATACATCGCTTAATTACCAGGAAATACTCGATTAAGCGCCCTGTGGATAACTTTTGACGTGATTAGTTAATCCTGGTATAATTTTGTTAATTAACTTTTGTACCCGCATTCGGCGGGTCATAATTTTTGAAAAGCGATTTTTCCCGGCGGGACCGGGGGAGCGCATTTTTTTAACCAGGAATAAATATGGGCAAAGTTTTAACGCCGCAGGGATACAAAAAACTCCAGGATGAATTGGAAAATCTAAAGAGTGTCCGCATTCCGGAGATCGCCGAAAAAATAAAGCAAGCCAAGGAGCTGGGTGACTTGAGTGAGAATGCCGAATACCATGCGGCCAAAGAAGAACAGGCAATCGTTAACGGGCGCATCAACGAAATTTCCCAGATGCTTAAGGGGGTTGACATTGTTGATCCGGCCGCCAAAAAAGCCGGCGTGGTGTCTGTCGGATCCAAGTTCCGGGTAAGAAATACGGACCGTGAACATATTTTTACTATTGTGGGCGCCAATGAGTCCGATCCGGCCAAAGGTTTGATCTCCAATGAATCTCCGATTGGCGCGGCTATGCTCGGGAAAAAGGTCGGCGATACGGTGGCGGTGGAATTGCCAGACGAAACAGTCAAATATAAAATAATTTCGGTCGAATAGTAGCGGGAATAAAATAGCCGCGGTCAACGCGGTTATTTTTATCGGCACTTTTGCATATTTTCGGCTGGCTTGGTATAATTAGAGCCGTAGTTAAGCAGAAAATTGTCAGGTTTTGTTTATGAATGAAGAAAATTACATCCTGGCCGAGCGCCAGAAAAAGCTGGCAGAATTGCGCGCTGCCAAGATTGACCCTTATCCGGCGCGTTCCGCCCGAACTCACCTGGCCCAAGCGGTGCTGGACAATTTTGACCGTCTCGCGGGGAAGTCAGTCGCTGTCGCAGGGCGGCTCATGGCTAAGCGAGGCCACGGTAAGCTGGCCTTTTTTACCCTGCAGGACGGCTCCGGGAAGATTCAGTTATTGATGAAATTCGATTCCTTGGGCGAGTCAAAGTACCGGGCGGTCAAGAAGCTTGATGTGGGGGATTTCCTGGAAGCGTCCGGCAAAGTTTTCAAAACCCAGCGGGGAGAAAAATCAATTGAAGTTAATGATTTCACGCTTTTAAGCAAATCACTCCGGCCGTTGCCGGAAAAATGGCACGGCTTACAGGACGAAGAAAAACGATATCGCCAACGCTATTTGGATTTACTGATCAATCCGGAGCTTCGGGATATCTTTCGGCGCAAGGCGCTTTTCTGGAACGCGATTCGAAATTTTCTTTCCCGCCAAGGCTTCCAGGAGGTGGAAACACCCGTACTGGAGACGACGGTGGGCGGCGCTGATGCTAATCCATTTGTCACGCACCATGACGCCTTAGACATGGATGCTTATTTGCGGATTTCCATGGGGGAATTATGGCAAAAGCGTTTGATGGTCGGCGGCCTGGAAAAAACTTTTGAGATCGGGCGCCAATTCCGAAACGAAGGATTAAGTCCCGAGCATCTTCAGGATTATACCCAGATGGAATGTTATTGGGCTTATGCTGATTATGAGGACATGATGAAGCTGGTGACGGATCTGTATCGGGAAGCGGCGCGTCAGGCCTTTGGCCAGACGGTATTTAAAGTGCGAGGTTTTACGATTGATTTAGCAAAAACTTGGCCGAAAATCGAATACGTGGAAGAAATTATAAGGCAGTTAAAAATCGATGTTTTGACGGCATCCCGGGAAGAGATTATGGCGAAACTGGATGAATTGCACGAAGAATACGAAAAACAACTGGATAAATGGCGCTTGGTTGACCAGCTGTGGAAGCATTGCCGTAAGAATATCGGCGGCCCGGCCTTTGTCGTTCATCCGCCGGCGGCCCTGTCGCCGCTAGCCAAGAAAGTGCCCGGCCGGCCGGAGCTGGTCCAGCGCTTTTGGGTGCTTTTGGGCGGGAGTGAAAACGGTAACGGCTACAGCGAGCTGAATGATCCGGTTGATCAGCGGCAACGTTTTGAGGCCCAGGCTAAATTGCGCGCCGCGGGCGATAAGGAAGCCCAGATGAATGACACCGATTTTGTCGAGGCAATGGAATACGGGATGCCGCCGGTGGCGGGCTTCGGTGTTTCGGAAAGGCTGTTTTCGTTCTTATGCGATAAGCCTATTCGCGAGACGGTTATTTTCCCTTTGCTGAAACCAGAAAATTCAGGAGCCTCGGGTAGTATCGGTAAAAATATAAAAAAATGAAGCACGGTATCACTCGGGAGGAAGCGTTTTCTTTGGTAAATGAAAAAGTAAAAAATCGCAATTTGGTTCGTCACATGCTTGCCACGGAAGCGATCATGAAAGCGCTGGCGCGCCAGCTGGGTGAGGATGAAATCCAATGGGGTCTGGCCGGGTTGCTTCATGATGCCGACATTGAGCTGGCCGAGTCAAAAGCAGATCCGTCTCGGCACGGCGTGATCATTTCCCGTGAGTTAGCAGCCCGCGGGATCGATCCAGATATTTGCGGGGCGATCCGGGCGCACAACGAACATTCCGGCGAACCGCGCGACACCAAAATCAAGCAGGCGATTTACGCAACTGATCCGCTGACCGGCTTGGTGGTCGCTTCGGCTCTGGTTTTGCCGGACAAGAAATTAAAATCGCTGTCCGTTGATTCTTTGCGACGTCGTTTTAAAGAAAAATCATTCGCGGCGGGAGCGCGGCGGGAGGCGATCGGTTCCATTTCGGCTGTGGGTTTGTCGCTTGATGAGCTTTTTGAGAGCGGATTGGCGGCGATGCAGTCTATTTCCGACGATTTAGGACTTTAGGCTTTAAATAAAAAACTATGTCAAAGAAAATTTTTTCAAGCGGCGTCTTGCTTAGTGTTGTCGCTTTGCTTTGTCTGCCCTTGGCGACCCAGGCGGCGACTTTCAAGGGCGAGGAAAATCTGGTCGTCAATGAAGAAACGGCCGATCTCTACGCGGCCGGCGCCAATGTTTCAATCCTGAAATCGGTGACTGGTGATTTAAGCGTGGCTGGCAGTATGGTCACGATCCAGCCTGGCGTGGCTGTTTCTCAAGACTTAAATGTGGCGGGCGGGCAGCTTTGGTTGGACGCGCAAGTGGCCGATGACGCTCGGGTGATGGGAGGCGTGGTTAATCTAAACGGGCAGGTCGACGGTGACTTGTTTGTCGCGGGCGGCACGATCCTGGTAACCGGGCTAGTCAAAGGAGATATTTATGCGGCGGGCGGCACTATTTCTTTGGGCGGTAAGGTTGACGGCAAAGTAGTGTTGAGCGGCGGCGAGATAATTCTGTCCGACGGGGCCGAGATCAAGGGCGATTTTGAATATACTTCCGAAAATCCGGCGCAGATTGACGCGGCCGCCGAGATTGGCGGGAATACCATTTTTCATCAGACGGTGCCGGCCGATCACAATTGGCAGCCAGAAGGCATGTGGTCGTTTTTGGGGCTAGCCGGACTGGCAGGGGGAATTGCCGCTCCGCTGATTTTCCTGATGGGGTTGGTGGCCTTGTTCCTCTTTACCTTGTTTGTTATTTTCGCGGCCCCGCTTAAAACCCAGGATTCCGCGACGGCAATCCGGCAGCATCCTTGGAAAAGTCTCGGTTTCGGTCTGGTTTTCTTGATCTTGCCACCGATCGTCGGCTTTATCCTTCTCGTCATCCCTTTCACGTTTATGATCGGATTAGTGATTCTGGTCGGCTATGCTTTCGGCCTGATGGTTTTGCCGGCGATTTTGACTTTCTTTCTCGGGTCATCCACTTTCCGCTTACTTCACAGACAGGCTGATTTCACCCGCCGTTCCCACCTGGTCTGGTCGGCCTTGCTGGGCGCTTTGGTGTACAGCTTATTGATGTTCATCCCGCTGGTTGGCGGCTTGATTATCGCCATCGGTTTGGTTTTCGCTGCCGGTTCAATGCTCCAGGTCGTGCGCCCTCTGGTTTTCAAAAAACGCGACTGGAATAAAAATTCCCCGGCCGTTCCTAACAATTAATTGACATGATTGACATCAAGCTCCTGCGCGAGCAACCAGGCCTTTACCGGGACACAGCTAAGGCTAAAGGGATAAAAATTGATATTGATCGCTTGTTGGCACTAGACCAAAAGCGCCTGGTTTTGCTAAAAGAAATTGACCAGTGGCGGCAAAAGAAAAACAAACAAGACGATCTGATAAAAAGGGCGGCCGCGAACCAGCGGACGTCTTTGATCGCCGGTGGAAAAAAGATCAAGCTGGAATTGTCTCGGCGCGAGCCAGAATTAAGAAAGCTGGAACCGGAGTATCTCGACCTGTTGAGCCGGGTTCCTTTGCCGGCTGATCCGGGAACGCCGCCCGGCGCAGACGATAAAAGTAATAAAGAGATAAAACGCCAGGGGAATATTTCTCAATTCGATTTTCAGCCCAAAAGTCATATTGAGCTGGGAAAATCTTTGGGACTACTTGATTTGGAATCCGGGGTTCATTTGTCCGGTTATCGCGGTTATGTGCTGAAAAATGAAGGGGCGTTGCTCCATTTGGCGGTATTGTGGTATGCCATAACCAAATTGCGCCAAAAGGGATTTACGTTAGTTATTCCGCCCACCCTGATTAAGGAATTTGCCTTGTTTGGCAGCGGCCATTTCCCGTTTGACCGGGAAAATGTTTATCGGGTGGCGGAGCAGTCCAATTTATCAGATCAAAAAGCGGAACCGTTATATTTAGTTGGCACTTCCGAGCCGGCTCTGTTGGCGCTCTACGCCAAAAAAACTCTGGCCGAAAAAGATTTACCCTTGAAGCTTTGCGGATTTTCCCCTTGTTACCGTTCCGAAATCGGCAGCTACGGCAAAGATACCAATGGAATCTACCGGAT
>CALEFQ010000006.1 GCA_937877125.1 uncultured bacterium
ACGGCATACGAGATATCCACTCGTGACGGAGTTCAGACGTGTGCTCTTCCGATCCGCCTGGGAAAAAGAGCGGGTCAACGATATATGAATCCGTTGTGAAAACCAATTTTCGCCCCTCCTTCGCTCCGTCCTTGCCTCCGGTAATGGCGGAGCTTCGGGGGGCGCGGCCTGGCCAATTTCGATAAGCCGCGTCCTGATCCCGCCCGCGCCAATCATTTGATGGCGGCAAAATCTTAAAAATATCACGCAGGAGTTCCTGCATTTCTTTTCCGCCGCCGCCGTGGCTGAGTTTGATTATTTTTGCGACATAACTAACCATCGGCTTTTATGATCTTTAACAATATTTAGCTTGGTAAATTCAGAAAACATTTTCCGCGTTTCTTCTTCCGTGAAACCACTGTGCAATAAACCTTTCTCGGGACCGGTCAGGGGCTCAAATGTCCCGGGTTCGATTTCCCGAAATGGTTTATGACGTGCTTTCATCACTTCAACATCGGAAATGGTGATGAAAGTCCAGCCGCCAGGAACAAGCGCCTGGTTAACCCTGGATATAAGCGAGTTTATCGCCGCCTTTCGGCCATGATGGATTGCCGCGACTGAAACAACTAAGTCGTATTTATTGACCGGGATCTCATATTGATACATATCAACCACCTGAATCAGCTCAGTTTCCCCAACTAACTGACGCGTTACCTCCACGGCCTTAGCACTAGAATCTATTCCGGCTACCTGAAAACCATGATCCTTGAGATATTTCAGATACGTTCCCTCGCCACAGCCAATATCTAGGGCCGATTTTTGGGGGAAATTATGATTTTTCACAAAATCAATAAACAGCGGGTGCAAATTTCCACCAATTGTGGCGTATTTCTCGCCCGCTCCCAAATATTCCCGATAAATTTTGTCCCAGACAGTTGACTTAGACATGATATTTTCTTTTCATTATTGCTTGATGATAATTAAAATTATTCAGGCCGAAAAATTCCACACTCTTTTGATCGCTTTTCCTTTTCATCTCCGGCGTCATCTCCTGCCAGTTTTTCCAAATACGCTCTTGCTCGGCCATATTAGGCTCCTCATGAATCAACTCAATCCCCGTTTCCGCCCGCCACCGATGAACGGGATCATGTAGCAGATAATCAGCTTTATCAGGATAATTCTTCCTAATCTCTTCTACATTGTAAGGACGCTGAAACATAATATTACTTTTGACTTTTGACCTTTGACTTTTTACTTATACTCATATTTTATCCGACACGCGCCTTCCCGCGACACCATACATGCTCCGATCGGTTTTTCGGGAGTGCAAGCACGGCCGAAGAGTTTACAGTCTTCTGGTGAAATTAGACCCTTGATCACGTCACCGCAACGGCATTTTGCGTTTTGCGTTTTGCGTTTTGCGTTCACCAAATAATTGCGTATAACCTTTTTATAAACCGCCTTGGCATCCCATTTCGTATACCTTTTCTTTATTTCCATCCCCGATTTCGGAATTTGGCCCAGTCCGTGCCATTCGCTATCGATCGGCTTAAATACTTCGGCGATCAAGTTTTGCGCCTGACGATTGCCATTTTTCTTAACCAGTCGGCGGTATTCATTTTCAACCCTAGACTCACCCTGGACAATCTGGCGCAAGAGCATAATAATCGCCAGCAAAATATCGGCCGGTTCGAAACCCGCGATCACCTGCGGCTTTTTTATCACGCTGTATGGCTTGAGCCCGATAATCGCCGAAACGTGGCCGGGATTGATGAAACCGTCAATCTTGATCTGCTTATCTCGGCTCAATGCCAACATCGCCGGCGGAAAATACTTGTGGGCGGAATAAACCGTGAGACCGTGCTTGATCGCGGCGGCCGTCATCGGCGCCGTGGTCTCAAAACCGATGCCGAAAAAAACTACTTCTGGCTCAGTCCTTTTCCAGTCAAGTGCTTCTTCCACCGAATAGACCGCTTTGACTTTGGCGCCACCGGCCTTAGCTTGCTCCAGGCTCATCACAGTGCCCGGTACGCGCAACACATCACCATAGCATGCGATCGGGATACCGCTCAAGGCTAATCCCACCACCGCGTCAATATCGCTCTGCGGGATGACACAAACGGGACAGCCCGGCCCGGTCACGAGCTCGATTTTTGTCGGCAAAACCGCGCGCAGGCCGGAACGCGAAATCGCCTCGGTGTGCGTACCGCAGACTTCCATGAGGCGAATTGGTTTGCGAAGCATTAAAGCTAAACGCTCTATTTCGCGGGTAAGTTGTAGGGTGGACGAAGGCATGGTCTTTGGTCTTTAGTCTTTGGTCTTTGGCCCAGAAAAACCGGCTAAAGACTAAAGACAAAAGACTAACGACCCTTAGTAAAATCTGCTAAAGCCAATTTTGCTTCCTTGCTATCCAACACCCCAATGGCAAACCCTGTATGTACCGTGACATAATCGCCAACCTTAGCCTCCGGCACTAATTCCAAACTGACGGTCTTTTTTAGCCCGTTAAACGAAACGACCGCGTGGCGGTCGCGGCGCAGGGAGATGATTTTACCGGGGATGGCGAGGCACATTAAAGTCTTTGGTCTTTAGTCTTTGGTCTTTGGCCAAGTTCTTTCAGGGCTAAAGACAAAAGACCAATGACTAAAGACCCTTAGCATGTCGTATGAATCAACGCATTCACTACCTTATTTTCTTTCACCAGCTCATTGTACGTACTCACCGCCTGGGGAGTAGTCTGGATAATCAAACGCGGCACGGCGCCTTCCAGTTTAAGGGAAACCTCTTCATCAACTTCCAGCACGCCTTCCTGTCCGGTACCGATCAAAACCACGTCCGGACTTCCGCTTAGTAATTTGGCCGTTTCCCAATCTCCGACCCGGTGGGTAGTCTTAAATAGTTCGTGTAATTTTTTGGCGTCGCGCTCCTCCACCTTATCACCGATAATCAAAACCTGGCCGTACTTCTGACCGGCAATGGTGATGGAACCGAAGCGACAGGAATCAATGTGAGGCATAGGTCTTTGGTCTTTTGTCTTTAGTCTTTGGCCCCATCTTTTATGCTAAAGACCAACGACTAAAGACCTCTACTAAACCGCTCCTTTAATCCCCTTGATCTCCGCGTACCGAAACACCGGCCCCTCGTCGCACACCAGCTTCGGCCCGATGCCGCAGTGATGGCATTCGCCCACCCCGCACTGCATATGGCGCTCCAGCGAAATATAAATATCTTCGTCTTTGACCTTATGCCGGTGCAGCGCCTCGATCACAAATTTACACATCACCGGTGGACCGACGATAAAAACCACGGGATCGCTCACCAGCTTTTTTCCGTCCACCAGCGAGGTAATCAATCCTTCGTCGCAGACCACGGGACATTTCTGCCCGCAATGCTTATCGACCGTCAGTGCCACTTTAATTTTTTTCCGCCACTCACCCAGTTCAGGTTTATACAATAACTCATTTTCACTGCGCGCCCCGTAAAAAAGCTGGATTTCCTTAAAGTTTTCCGGCCGAGCAATAGCGTCTAAAACAACCGCCCGCAGCGGCACGATGCCGATCCCGCCGGCAATCATGAGCAAATTACGATTTTTCAGCAATTTTGCCGGGAAAGATCCCTTGCCCAGCGGACCACGAATACCGATCAAGTCGCCCGCTTTCTTCTTATGAAGTTCCGTCGTCAAACGCCCGACTGCCCGGACTCCGATTTCAAAAGTATCAGTTTTAAATGACGACGAGGCGATACCGACCGGAGCTTCGCCGAAACCAGCGATGGAAAACATTACAAACTGACCGGGGTGGAAATAAAAATTTTTCTGATCTTGCGGATCGCTGAATTGCAAAACAAATGACTTCACCCGAGGCGCTTCGTCGCGGACGGAGATGATTTTTACCGGTTTGGGATCGTAGTTATTGATCATTGCTTTCAAGATTGGGTCTTTTGTCTTTGGTCTTTAGTCTTTGGCCTATCTAAGCGAATTAATAAAAGAACTTATTAAACCTCCTACATGCTGACACTTTTCTAATTCGGATTTGATTTCCATTTTATGAAGTCTGGCCAAAAGATGGAGCGCGGTCACAGTTTCGTATAGCGAACCTCGAGATATTTTCAAGTACCTAATAAAATCTTTATCGCTATTACTGCTCTGTCCTTCGGCGATATTCAGCGGGATTGAAGTCACCGCCCGCCGCAATTGAGCTAACAAACCAAATTTCTCGATGGACGGGCACTTTTCCTGGAAGCGGTAGATCGACTCGGCCAAATACATAGCCGCTTGCCAAACTCTTAAACGTTCAAACTTGTACACAATCCCTCCTCTATAATTAATTGGCTAAAGACAAAAGACCTTTTAAAAATACTACTCCCCCTCCTTAATCCTCCTTATATTCTTCATAATATCAATCCCCACCGGACACGCCTTGACGCACCGGCCGCACCGGACGCAGCCAGGCACGTGATAGCGGGCCGGATCGCGGATAAACTTATGTTCGTACCAGTAATAGATGCGCTTTTCTGAATCGCTCAAAAAACGATGGTCGCCGGCAATCCGGGAAAAATCGGGAAAGAAACAAGTCGTCCACTCGCGCTTGCGGCGCATTTCGCCGCTTTTCAGTTTGGCCTGGTCTTCAATATTGAAGCAATAACAAGTCGGGCAGACCAGCGAGCATTTGCCGCAGGCCAGGCAAATCTTGCCCAGCTCCGACCACAAGGCGGCATTATAGCCGGATTCCATCTTTTTTTTAATTTCGACCATTTCGCGGTCCAGCCCCTCTTCCTGAATCGGCCCGGCGTATTTCACGTGCGCGTAATCGCGGTAGCCGAATTTTTCCAGCAAGCGCTGGCCATCTTCCGAACCGGTATAAACCTTGAAGCTTGTCCCCGCCTTTTCGAAGAAAATATCAAACTCAAAATGTTCCAGCACGTTTTCCCGAAAACTATCCTGGAAAGCGGCAAACTCGCGCTGATCGGCCGGCGCCAGCGACTGCCCAATAACAATTGTTTGCCGCTTCCGCTCCTGATAATAGGCATCGTTGGCGAAAACCTGGTTGTATAAATCAAGCGCGCGCAAATCGAGCACCGTCAGGCCAATCAGGACCTGGGGCTTGCCGACCTTGATTTTCTTGAAAACTTCACGGTGGATATTGAACAAAGTCTCCGTTGCGGGCAAGAAAAACTTGCGCCAGGAATAATAAGTGAGCTGGCCGTTTAGAACTAACTCCTGGGGATCGCCGATTTTTTGCGCCAAAAATCGGCCGTCCCGCTCAACCGGGCCGTACACGGCATTGCCTTCTTTGATCAGGAAGGAGGTGAAGTTTTTTAGTTCGGGGATGGTCATAAGGAGTCTTTGGTCTTTAGTCTTTGGTCTTTGGCTAAAGACTAAAGACTAACGACAAAAGACCTATGTCAGCAACAGCCAAATTCCAAATCCCACTAACATACTGCCCATCAGCAGCTTCATCCACTTCTTTGAGCGGTGCTCCCATTCTTTGACTAGGGTAATTTTTTTGCCGGAATAAACCACCGCCAGAATTACCAGCAGCGGTAAGATAAACATCAAATTATAAAGGCCGAGATACCCGACAGTCGCAATTCTAGTCAGCTCCGAGCGAGATAAAATATCAAGCATTCCGGCATACAGGGGCAAAGAACACGGCATCTCAAACACGGTGACCAGCACTCCGAGAACCACCGTGGACAATGTAGTCGCCTTGGCCACCCAGCCCTGCAGATACGGACGGATGTATTTAGGAATTTCCAGGCTAAACCCGACGCCAGGCCAGAAAAAATCTTTAAGATTGATGATGCCCGTTACCACCAGTATACCGCCCAAAACCAAGTGAATCAAATTGGAAACAACCGCATATTCAGGCGTTTGGCTGAACGCCAACAGCACCTGATAAAAAAGCAAACCGATGATGAAATAGGTGGCAAAAACCGTAGCGATATAGATAATCCCGGTACCCAAGACTCGGCCAGGCTGTTTGGCGAAAATTATCAAATAGCCCAGCAGGAAAACCAGCATACCGATAGCACAGGGGTTGATCCCGTCCGCCAAACCGACGCCGATCACGGCTCCCAGGGCGATTGAATCAGGCGTTATTCCGGAAGAAAATTCACCCGACTCCGGCCCCTGGGCGATCTCATAACCGGCTTTTTCCCAGGCGGGAAAACCGCCGTCCAGGACTCGGACGGCCGTGAAACCGGCATCAATCATTTCTTCCGCGGCCTCGACGCTTGATTGGCATTCGCTGGCGCTACAATAAACCACCAGGCGGTCATCAGGCTGAGCCATCTCACTGACGCGCTCCACCTGGCTCAACGGTAAAAAAACAGCGCCGGGAATATGCCCATTGACGTACTCCACTTCCGTGCGCACATCCAGCAACAACGGCCGATTATCTCCTGACATTTCCGCGGCTAACCGCGACGCCGACAAGTACTCTAATGAAGGAGCGGCCAACCCGAAAATCGGCCCCAGACAGCCGATCGCTAAGAATAAACAGAGCCAAACGGATTTGTTAAGTCGCATGATCTTTTTTTACCTGTTCCGGAAATAATCCCGCCGCCGGCCGGCGCTTGAATAGGTAACGCAACACGACTAGCCCGGCGACAACTAAGCCAAGACCGATATACTGTGATACGGTCAGCCCCCAGTACCGCGGATCAGCGTTCGGTAAATCATCAGCGCGCCAGAAATCAATCATAAACCGCGTGATCCCCTCCCAAATCAGGTAGATATAAAACAGCGAACCGACGGGCAGTTTCTTGCTTTTGCGCAACCAGAGCCAGAGAATTAGAAAAATAATTAAATTTGAAAAAACCAGGTACAGCGCCGTCTCGTGCCGCAATTCCCCGTTGACCATGATGCTCCAGGGCACCGTGGTGATTTTGCCGGGATGATCCTGGATCAAATGACAGCCGACACGCCCGATCGCCGTGCCGAGCGCCAGAGCCGGCGCCGCCCAGTCGGATAGCCGCCAAATATTCATTTTGTGGCGGCGGGCAAACCAGATAAAGACCGCAATAGCAAACAGAAGTCCGCCGTAAAAAACCATTCCGCCATTCCAAATTTTCAAAGCCTCCAGCCACTCACCGGCAAAATCCTGCCAAAACACGATCACGTAAAAAACTCGAGAGCCGACCATGGACGCGATAAACACCCACAAAACTAAGTCTAAAATTTTATCGCTCTTATACCCCGCTTTTTTGGCCTGCCAAAGAATCAAAAGGATTCCGGCAATAAAACCCAAGGCCACCAACAGCCCCCACGACTGAATCGTCAGCGGGCCCAGGTGAAACTCGGTAATTGGACCATACGGGATCATTTTGTTTTGTTTAAGCGTTAATTATCTTCTGAGTCAACTGGCGCGGACACAGTGGCGCAATCTTCCAGCGAAGCCAGGATTGCTTCCTCGCCCATGGCGCCCGGCACTTGCGCGCAGATTATTCCGTGTTTGACAAAAAAATTAGTCGGCGTGCCCTGAATCTTAAATAAACGGCTGACCTCGCCCGCAGCGTCCACTAAAATTGGAAAATCAATCTTTTGATCGGCTTTGTATTTTTTT
>CALEFQ010000007.1 GCA_937877125.1 uncultured bacterium
CTTTGCTGATTTTTGTCGCCGACCACGGTGAAAATCTCGGCGAGGGGGGAATTTTCGGGCACGTCACTGGCACGGAGGAAGTCCTCGGCATTCCGATGGTCTTTTATCACACGGACAAACGCGTAGTTCCCGCCGGCCATATCGTCAACGGTGTGGCTCAACAGACCGATCTGGTTCCGACTATCCTGGCGGCCTTGGATATCGCTTATCCCGTGTCCTTCGAAGGGCAGAATTTGCTGTCCGTCATCCAGAAAAAATCTCCCGCCGGCCAGAGGCTGGCCTATAGTCTCTCCGGATTCTGGGCGTACTTGTCCGATCCGCGAAGCGATCTCAAGTTTCGCCGGCGGCTCCTTTGCTCCCAGCCTGATTTCGGCACCAGGGATTACCAATCCCTGAAACCGTTTTTCGAGGACAATATCATTGATGACGGGATTCTGGAATGGCAGGCGCTTGATAGCGGCACGGAAAACAATTACGTCGGCCGGGTCAAAATTCCAGCGGCCAAGTATGTTGAGGGGATTGATCTGGGATTTGGCCTCGGCGAGACGTTCTTGTCGCTCTCGGAGTTTGAAGTTGATCGCACCGGTCAGTTTTCCGCTCCATATTCTCTGGTTCTAGACGAAAACTTCAATTTCTGGCACCAGTTTGGCGAGGCGGTCCCGTACGAGTTTTCCAATTTAGGAACACAGGTCTATGCCTTGCGGTTCCTGGACCAGGATCGCCAACTAATCTGGCAATCGCCCTGGATTGAATTTGAGAATAGCCTGTATCAGGCGCCGGATCCGAAACTGACGGAAAGATTAATTGACACGGCTATGGCGCAAGAAATAGAAATGGGGATTGACGCCACGGGCCATCCTGATCGGCCCCGCTTGGCCGCGGAGCTGGATCGACTCCTGCACCGTCCCGGCGGGATGCTCAATCGGCGGAACAACCGGCTGGACCTAAAAGGCGCGACCGTGCTGGCCGGTTTGTCGGCGGTCACCCCGGAACAGGCCTATGCCGCTATCAAAGAAAACCAGTTGAGATCCGGATCAATTGATCCGAAGCAAATCGAGGCTTTGCAAAGTCTCGGTTATCTCAACTAGGAGGGAAAGTTAAAAGCCTTGGCACTTCTTCGGAAGTACCAAGGCTTTTTTTAAGCGGGAAGTTCGTTTTCATAAACCGGCACGGTGATGATCCGGCCGTTGAAAAGAATCTCCATTGAGTAAGTCGGGTTTTCGATCCGGATCAGGTCTGTTTTTTTAGCATACAAGGAAAAGACCCAACCCATGGTGTGATAGCCGACTTTTCCCTCCCAGGCAAATGGCGGACAGATATTCTTGAAAATCAGGACCGGCTGATAACCTAGTTCATCTAGTTCGGAAATAGAGACGAGGTCGCTTAGAGCCGAGCCGGTCAGGGCTCGCGGCCGACATTCCCTGTCGGCAAAGGAGGCGTAGATATCTGGCTGGTAGGCGCGGAAGACGGCGCTATGGTTTTTTCCTGCGACTCGGCCGTATTCCGGCGAAGTCAGTCCCACATGATCATGAAAGATACCCCGCCAGTGCAGCGGCAAGGAACCGGCCTGCCCGGCGGTGAGGATCAAACCTCGGCCGGCTTGCGGGACATGGTCCCGAAGATACCGGCTTAATAATTCGTCCGGCCAGGGTTCGGGATTAAGCAGAGCCTGCAGCCGATTTTCGGGCGAGATACCTTTGAGATCGTGATAGGCTTCATGGACCCAGGGAACCGCTCGCGTCTCAATGCTTTTTTGGCACATCGGGTAGAATCCGACCAAGAGGATCATCGCGCCGACGGCCCAGCCCTGAAATCTGGGCAGGGCTTCGGGGATGACGGCCAGGGAACGGAAGAGCAGGGGAAAGATCGGGAGCAAGAAGCGATACCGATCAAAGAACCAGTCATCGCCGCCGACGGTAACAATGAAAAAAAGCTGGAAAGCGATCGCGGTCATTTCATAGGCGGCTTTTGATTTCTGATGCAGGAAGCGCACGATCGTCAAGGCGGATATCCCGATCAAAATTGGGGCCGCCGTGACGGCGCGCAATAGATAGTATAGTCCCTGTCCCTGGAAGACGTGCCGATCGGCCAAGTTGGTTTTGACCAGCGAGGTCATCGAAACCCATTGCCCGAAATACCAGTAGCGCCAGAGGAGAAACAAGCCGAATGGAAGAAGCAGTCCCAGGCACACCAGACGCAAATTTTTCCGCCAGTTTTGGCGCCAAGTGCTAAACAGAAAGAACCCGCTTAGCCACAAAGCTAGTCCGATCCCTTCTGGGCGGCTGAGCGCGGTGAGCAGCGAGGCGACCAATCCCAGCCGGTACTTTTGGACGGAGAATCCATAGACTGCCAAGGTAAAAAACAGCGTGTACAAACAGGTCTCCAGTCCGGTTTGCCGGTACAAGTGCGTCGGGAAAAAAATGACCAAGGCCGGAGCGCTGATCCAGGTCCAGTCTTTTTCTCCCCATTTGAGCAGCAGCCAGCCGCAGAAAAGGAGCGCCAGGGTGTTCAGGTACAGGCCGATGCGGAGCAGGTTGGCTAGGTCAGTCACCCCGATCAGCTTGGCGATCCCCGCGGTCAAAAAAACCAGCGAGGGATTGGAATATCCTTCCACGTGAGGACCGTTTTCATAAGAAACCAGTCCTCGGCCGAGCAGTAAGTTTTGGCAGAACCGGTAAGAGATTACGGCATCGTCCACCAGATAACGGCTGGAACTAAGGTAGACAGTTGGAATCGCAATCAAGATGATTGCTAGCACTTTCTTTGTCACTTCTAACCCTCCTTAAAAGATGTTTTTTCGATTCTTAAGGTACAAATTCTTGCTACCTTACCTAGTTTTGCCTATTTTGTCAATATTTTAATCGAAAGACTGTCCTTAAAAAGTGAACTTTAAACATTGTTATAAATATGACAAATGTGATATTATAATGGTGCATATTTTTGTATTGTCTAAAATAAAAACCACATATGGCTAAAAGATTAAGTTCCGAAGAGCAAACCGTAAAAGTCCGCGTCAATGACGCGGCGGCCCGTCCCAAAAGTTCAATGGACATGGTGGCTGACAAGCCGCCGGTGGTGGAAACTCCCCTGACCAAAAAAGACCAAAATAAAAAAGAGAAAAATAAAGCCGATTTTTTTTCCTGGTTCAAAAAGAAAGACGCTCCATCCTCCGACCTGTCCTCCGAAGCTCGAAGAGCGAAGGAGAGTCGTCCCGAAGAGACAGGGCCGCAAGTGATCCGCTCCGAAAAAAAAGAAGCAGTTGATTCGGAGAAGCCTCGGACTAATTGGTGCGACCGCGGGATTAAAATTTGCTTGCACCTGGCGTTGTTAATCATCCCGTTACTTTTTACTCCGCTGACTTTTGAAGCTTTTGAATTGAGCAAGCAGACGGCCTTGTATGTCCTGGCGGTGATTGCTTTCCTCCTCTGGCTGGTGAAAATCATCATCGCCAAGGAAGTGACGCTGGCTAAAACGCTGGTGGCGATTCCGGTGCTGGCTTACCTGGTTTTTTATCTGGTGTCCGCGTTTTTTTTGGTGGATATGTTCTCGAGCTTTTTCGGCTTCTACGGACGGTTCAACGGCGGGTTTGTGGAAATTGCCGCCCTGGTTATTTTGTTCTTTGTCGCGCTGAATAATATCAAGTCGCTCGCGGTTTTGCAGGGATACTTGCGGACCTTTGTGGTCGGCTACCTAATCGTGGCTATCACCAGCCTGCTCCAGGTTTTCGGGGTTTTTGTCTGGCCCTGGGATTTCACCAAGATCACTTCTTTCAATCTTGTCGGCGGCTCAATCACGATGCTGTCGATTTTCCTGGCGGCGGGTGCCGGCGCGGTGATTGTCCTCGCCCTGCGGGAAAACAAGTTGTGGCGCGCGATCTGCCTGCTGGCCTCAATTTTGGGCGTGGTTCTGCTCTTTTTACTCTCCGTTACCGTCGGCTGGATCACATTGATCGCGTCCATGATTATGATTTTCGCGATCGTGGTTACCCGGATGCCGCAGATGAAAGAGAAAAAAGCCGTCGCCTGGCTGCCGCTGGTTTTCCTGGCCATCGGCGTGACTTTTTTGCTGATTCCTTCGGCCGGACTTTTCAAGCTTGATCTGCCGACGGAATTGTCGCTGGGCCGGCCGATTTCTTGGGATATCAGTCAGTCGTCCATCGGCCAGCATCTTTTGCTGGGCAGCGGTCCGGAAACTTTTTTCCAAGATTTCACCCAATACCGCCCGGTTCAATTCAACGATACGATTCTTTGGAGCATGCGGTTCGACAAGTCCGGAACCCAGTTTTTCCATTCGCTGGCTACTGTCGGCGTCATCGGGACCGGCTTGCTCGCTTTGATCATGGTGCTGACTGCCTGGGAAGCGATCAAACAGCTGATCCGGGAAAAAGACGAAGCCAAATGGTCTCTGTTGCTCGCGCCCTTTTCCGCCTGGATCGGATTAAGCGTCATTAATTTCTTTTACTTTTTCAATACGACTCTTTTCTTCCTGTGGTGGGTTTTCCTGGCGCTGACCATCGCCGCGGTGCTCAATCTGAAGGCGGCCCAAGCCACCCAGCGGGAAAAGAAATGGTCGTTTGCTAATTCGCCGCAAGTTGCCCTGATCACTTCGTTCATTTTCCTGATCGTGCTGATTGGCGGCATCGTAGCTTTTTATTTTGTCGGCAAGATGTATCTGGCTGATATGAATTACCGCAATGGCCAGGAAAAATTGGCGAAAGGCGAAGATTTGGACGGAGCGCTCAATGATTTTGTCGCCGCGGCTACTTTGAATCAGTCCCGCGCGGCTTATCATCGCGGCGCCGCCCAGGCTTTTTTGGCCCAAGCCAATAAAGAAGCCGTCAAAGAAAAACCGGACGTCAATTACGTCAGTAACGCGGTCAAGCTAGGCATTGACGCGGCGCGCACCGCCCAAAAGACCGAGCCCAATAACGTCGCCAGCTGGGAATTTTTGGCTTCCATTTACCAAAACGCCGGGCTTTACGTCCGCGGGGCGGACGAGTGGGTGCTCGATTCCTGGAGCAAGGCCATGGAACTGGATCCGAATAATCCGATTCCGATCGTGATGCAGGGCAAAGCCTACGTCATCAAAAGCGACCGTGTCATCCAAGAAGCCCAGCAGTCCTTAAGCCAGGCGATCGAAAAAGGCGAAGCCAATAAAAACGCCACGATTCCTCCGGAGAAGACCGCCGAAGCAAACCAGCTTTTGGATACGGCGATCGAAAGATTCAAACGGGCTATCGAACTGAAGCAAAATTATTTCGACGCCCACCTCTCGCTGGCCCAGACTTATGACAAGAAAGGTGACTACGAGAAAGCCTTGCAGGAAATCCGCGTGGCCGTGCTGTTGGCGCCAGACAATATAGACGCCGCCTATGAAATGGGCCGCATCTTCTACAACGACAAGAAATACGACGAAGCTGAAAAGATCTTCCAAAAAATCCTGGAAAACAACGATAAATACGCCAACGCGCTTTACAGCATGGGTTTGATTTATTTGCAACGAGGCGACAAGGACCAGGCGCTGGAAATGTTCAGAAAAGTCTTGGAGCTGAATCCCGGAAACCAGGCGATCCAGGACAAGATCGACGAACTGGAAGGCAAAAAAACGCCGGCCGCGGAGACGAGGATCCCTCGCGAAGAAGAACCAGCGCCCGCCGGACGTGAAGTTCCGACCGGCACTAATCTCGACGAGCCCCAGCCGGCTCCCGCACCGACTCCGGCCGCCACGCCGGTACCGACTCCGACGGCTTCGCCCCGGCGGACAACCCCGACACCTTAAGATTCTAGGATACTTCCAAATGGCGAGGGCCTTAAGGCTCTCGCCATTTGATATCGCCATTTTTTACAATTTGATCGTTCATGTTAAAATATGACATATGGCCAAACGGAAAAAAATTCTAATGATCGTGGACGGCCACGCCCTGATTCACCGCGCTTGGCACGCTCTGCCGCCGACGCTGCGCACGAAAGACGGCGAGTTAGTCAACGCGGTTTACGGTTTTACCATGATTTTGCTGAAAGCGCTGTCCAAAATCAGCCCCGAGTACGCGGCGGTGACTTTTGATTTACCCGGCGGGACCTGGCGCGACAAAATTTTCAAAGAATACAAGGCCCAGCGAGTTAAACCGCCCGAGGAAATGTACCGGCAGATTCCGCGGGTTAAAGAGGTGGTGCGCGCGCTCAATATCCCTATTTATGAAAAAACTGGCTACGAAGCCGATGACGTGTTGGCCACCTTGAGCGACCAGCATGAAAAATATGACAAAAACGCGGCCACGGTAATTGTCACTGGCGATATGGACACGCTCCAGCTGGTTGACCGCCAGACTTCTGTTTTTACTTTGCGGAAAGGCATGTCGGATACGGTGCTCTACGATATTGCCGGCGTCCAAGAGCGCTACGGCCTCAAGCCGGCGCAATTGGTTGATTTCAAGGCGCTGGCCGGGGACGCGTCCGACAATATTCCGGGCGTCAAAGGGATTGGCCCGAAGACCGCGACGGAGCTGTTACAAAAATACGGGACGTTGGAGAATATTTACAAAAACGTAACAGGTAACAGGGAGCAGGTAACAAAAAGGGTTAAGGAAAAACTATTAAAATATGAAGCGGAGGCGTGGCAGAGTCAGAAGCTGGCGCGGGTGGTACGGGAGGTGCCGGCGATTAGGCTTAATTTAGATGATTGCTATCTGCGCCGTTATGACCGGTCAAAAGTCGTGGCCTTGTTCCAGGAACTGCAGTTTCAAAGCTTGCTCAAAAGCCTGCCGCCGGCCATGGTCGAGGCGGCCGCGGCCTCTGATCACAAAACAGCCGCGGCAGAGACAGGGGCTTTGCCCGCCGGGAAACAGCCGAAAGTCAAGCGGCAATGTTTCCTAATTGACGACCGGCAAAAATTCGATCGGTTTTTAGCGGAGGTAAAAAAACAAAAATATTTTGTTTTTGACGTGGAAACCAGCCGGCTGGATTCCATGACTGGCAAGCTGTGCGGTATTTCTTTTTGCTGGCAAGCGGGCCGGGCCTACTATGTCGTGCCGTTCGCGGATCGGGTGTTAGCCGAATTAAAACCGATTTTTTCCGAGGCGCGGATCGCCAAAGGCGGTCACAACGCCAAGTATGATATTTCCGTCCTGGCCGGCGCCGGTATCGAGGTGCGCGGCCTGGCCGAAGACTCCATGATCATTTCTTATTTATTGGATCCCGGGACCCGCGCCCACAATCTTAATCAGCTGGCTTTCGCCGAGCTGGGGGAGGAGATGACGCCGATTGAAGATTTGATCGGTTCCGGCAAGGACCAGCTGACCTTTGACCAGATTCCGCCGGCGCGGGCGGCCGACTATTCCGGCGCCGATGCCGAAGTGACTTTTCGCCTGATCCAGGTGCTGAAAAAAAAGCTAACCGCCCTGGCCGAGAGTCAGCGGCAAGCTCGCCCCTTTTGCTCTTATTATTTGGCGGATAAAAAACTTTGGAACGTGGCTGATCTTTATCGGCGCGTTGAATTGCCGCTGGTTGATATTCTGGCGGAAATGGAGCGGGCCGGCGTCCGAATCGATAGCCAGATTTTGCGTCGGACCAGCCGTGATTTCGCCGAGCGAATTTCCGCCGCCGAAAAAACTATCTATCGACTGGCCGGCCAAGAGTTTAATATCAGTTCGCCCGCGCAACTCCGCGAAATTATTTTTGAAAAGCTTAATCTGGGGACGGCCGACATCAAAAAAACCAAAACGGGATATTCCACGGCCGCTTCGGAACTGGAAAAATTACGGAGCCGTCACAATATTGTCGACGAAATTTTCATTTACCGGGAATTGTCCAAACTCAAGAATACTTATCTGGACGCCTTGCCGAAACTGGTTAATAGCCAGACCGGGCGCTTGCACACCAGTTTCAATCAGACGGTGACTGCCACCGGACGCCTGTCTTCCTCCAATCCCAACCTACAAAACATCCCGATTAAGTCTGAGGAAGGCCAAAAAATCCGCCGTGCTTTCATCGCCGCGCCGGGATACCGGCTGGTTTCGCTTGATTATTCCCAGATTGATCTTCGGGTGCTGGCTCATTTCAGCCGCGACCCGGGCCTGATTGATTCGTTCCGAAAGGGAGAAGATATCCACTCGGCGGTGGCCGCCCGGATTTTCAGCAAGCCGCTGGATCAGGTTCAAAAAAACGATCGGCGGATTGCCAAGATAGTTAATTTTGGTATTGTATACGGAATGAGCGCTTTCGGTTTGTCCCAAACCCTGAAAGTGGAGCGGAGCCAAGCCAAAGAGTATATCGAGCGTTATTTTGACAAACATCCGCTAGTCCAGCAGTATATGAAGGAAATGACCGCTTTCGCCAAGCAGCACGGGTATGTTGAGACCTTGTTTGGCCGGCGGCGTAATTTGCCGGAAATAAACTCTTCGCAGTTTGCCGTGCGGGGTAGCGCCGAGCGGATGGCCATTAATATGCCGATCCAGGGCACCGCTTCAGACATCGTCAAACTGGCCATGATCGCGGTGGATCAGGAACTGGAAACTTACGGCGCGTCCGCCCGGCAGTTGTTGCAAGTTCATGACGAATTATTACTGGAAGTGAAAGATGATAAAGTGAGCGCCGTGGTCAAAAAATGCACGATGGCCATGGAAAACGCGGTGAAACTATCCGTGCCGCTGGTTGTTAACGCCGAGGTTGGGGATAATTGGGGAGAAATGAAATAAGATATTAAGAAGTTAAGAGTATTAAGATAATCAGATTTTTCATTGAAGGCGAATTTGTCCCGAGCGAAAGATTTAAGATTCGGTAATAGCGGCCGAAAAGGGGAATAAAAATCTATAGTTGGAGACACTTTAGGATAAAGGAGGTTGTTATGGTGTCGATAAAAGTAACTCACAATCAAGCGCAAGCGGTTTTGCCGCTCTGGGATCGTGGAGCGGTGAACACCTATTTTTTGTCAGTTAACCAGTCGTTATCACGGCCACAGTTGAAGAATAGTTTTCGTCAATTATTTGTATCTCATGGCGGCGGAAAACTGATATTTCCTGACCAGGAGCCAGTCGACATACTAGTGCTTGATTGTATTCAGATTTTTTCTGATTCAGGATTTGAACTGCAGGCCGATACGGTCATACCATTACATTGTGTTGAGTTTGTTTTAAATTCTGTCTGTCTGAATTCTTAGTCTTATTCTTTGGCGCGAGACGTCTCCCTCGCGCCAAAGAAGCTTTTCTGGCCCGGGCCGGAGCCGGCTAAATTTTTGAAGCAGGTAAATTTTTCGATACGAGCTGGTTCGCGAAACCATAACCAAGGAGGGTGTGATGGAAAAAATCAAAACGGCATTGCAGATTTTGTCGCAAATTGGGATATTGGGATCCGAAAAGAAACCTTGGGGCAGCTGGATCCGCTATGAAGATCCCGTGTGCTTCAAAACCTTGCGAGTTGAGGCGGGCGGGGAGCTTAGTTTACAGCGGCATCAGCACCGCGCCGAACTCTGGGTCATCTTGGAGGGTTTGCCGCTAGTGACGGTTGGCCCGCAAGCCAGACGGCTGGTTCCCGGGGATACGGTCTGGATCGGCATCGGAGAGATTCATCGTCTGCTGGCGATTGATGGCCCGGCGCTGGTCCTGGAATTGCAGTTCGGCTTGTACGACGAAGCCGATATTGAGCGGCTCGCCGATCGTTACGGTCGGTCGCCGACATTAGACACCACATGATTCTATTTTTGTTTGGCGCGGACGCCTTTCGTTCGCGCCAAAAACTTAACGAAATTATCGCCAAGTTTAAGCGCACTGATAAAAGCGGCCTGAACTTGGAAACTTTAGATATGAGCGAAAAAGAGGCGCCGGATTTTTTCCGGGTGATCGGGGCAATTCCTTTTTTGGCACCGACGCGGCTGGTGATCGTCAAAAATCTCTTGGCGGACAGCGAAGCCAAAACCCAGGAATTAATCAGCGCGGCGCTGCAGCAAAAAAAAGTTCCGGCCACGACGACAGTCGTCTTTTTCGAATATCAGCCGATCGATAAGCGGCTGAAAGCTTTTCGGGAACTGAAAAAATTGGCGACGTCCCAGGAATTCACTCCCTTGTCGGAGTATGAGCTGGCCGGCTGGATCAAGGCGGAAGTGAAAAAGCGGGGCGGAAAAATCGAGGCCGGGGCGGCCGACAAACTAAGCGCTTTCACGGGAAATGACCTCTGGCGCGTCAGTTCGGAACTGGACAAGCTGCTGGCGTATTGCCGCGGCCGAGCCATAGCCGTCGGCGACGTGGCCGAACTGGTTCGGGCGAACTTGGATGAAAATATTTTCCATTTAGTTGACGCGATCGGCCAGAACGACAGCCGGCAGGCGCTCAAACTCTTGCATGAAAATTTAGCTCTGGGAAAAAATGAGCAATATTTGTTGTCGATGATCGCTTTTCAGTTCAAAAACCTGGCACAAGTAGTGCCGTTCCGGGGAAAAAACATGTCGCCGGACGAGCTGAAGCGCGAATTAGGGATGCATCCGTTCGTGATCCGTAAAACTATGGACCAGGCGCGACATTTCACTATGGCCAAAGTCGAACAAATATACGACAAATTGGTCAAAACCGACTTGGCCATGAAAACCGGCCAGATTGATCCGCGCACGGCGCTGGATTTGCTGGTGGTCGGTTTGAGCGGCCGGTAACATTGGCAAGCCGAGTCAGCATCAAAAAACGACGGTTTCGGCCGTCGTTTTGTCTTTGGGGCGCTTTATTTTTTGGCGATTTTTTTCAGAGCGAGGTGCAGGCGATGCTTGAGCCGAGCCGCTTTGTTCCGGTGGATGACCTTTTTCTGGGCGGCTTTGTCCAGTCCTTGCGCGGCCTTGGCGATCGCGGCTGTGGCTTTTTTGGCGTCGCTGGCGGTGATGGCTTTGCGGGCGTCTTTGACCAGCTTCTTTATTTGATTCTTGACGCGTAAATTATAGGCGGTGCGGCGCGCCGTCTTGCGGACAAATTTACGGGGAGATTTCTTGATGGGCATACTTGATAAGATTTAAGATCTAAGAAATAAGATTTAAGACTGTTTAGAGTGTAGCATAAATAAAGGAAACGTCAATAAGCAGGAAGACAGTAGTAAGCTAATAACCAATCATGAATAACCAATATCCAATAAAATTAAATTCTAAATTAATAAATGTTTGCAATTAGTGCTTGCTTGCGCAAGCAAGCTTGGATTTCATTTGATATTGGTTATTGGTGATTGGTTATTTTGCTCCGCGATCACCTTGGTTGGCCTGATATAGCCTTCTTCATTATCGTATTCGCCGATGGCTATCAATTCTTTCTGCGGCGACATGATGGCGATGGGGCCGGCGGCAAAACCTTTCGACGGCTTGATTTTCAGCCCGCGCTTTATCCGGTCGGCGCCGTCGGCGGTGGTCTCGTAGCTCGGGAAATGAGCGATCCCGACGGTCGGGGGCAGCAAATGCTGAGGCCAGTTTTTATCGGTCAGATCGGCCAGGTCAATTGAGTCTTTGATGGAAAAAGAGCCGGCCTGGGTGCGGTGCAGAGCCGCTAGATAGGCGCCGGTCTTTAGGCGCGCGCCGATATCGTGCGCTAAGGCCCGGATATAAGTGCCGGCGGAGCAATGAACATTAATCGTCACCAGGGGCGAGCGATATTCGATTAGCTTAATGGAATGAATCGTAATTCGCCGCGGCGCCAAATCGACTTCTTCCCCGGCGCGAGCCAATTTGTAAGCCGGCGTGCCGTGGACTTTGATCGCGGAAAATTTCGGGGGTTGCTGGATGATTTCCCCGGTGAATTGCTGAAGCAGGGAAGTGATTTGGGCGCCGCTCGGGACGGGAACGGGCGGGGGAGTTTCGGTGATTTGTCCGGTGCCGTCATAGGTGTCGCTGGTGGCGCCCAAGCAGATGACCGCTTCATATTCTTTATCGTCCTTGCGTAAAAATTCCACCAGCTTGGTGGCTTTGCCGATGGCCATGACCAAAACCCCGGTAGCGAAAGGATCCAGCGTGCCGGCGTGGCCGACGCGGTGCGTGCCGGTGATTTTTTTCACTTTTTCCGCCGCGCCGTGCGAAGTAATGCCGGCGGGCTTGTTGAGATTGATAAAGCCGAGCATGTGATATTAGAGTCTTTAGTCTTTGTCTTTGGCTAAAGACCAAAGACGGTTTATTTCTTTCCTGCTTGGCGCAAGGACGCAACTTGATCGCGAAAATACGCCGCTTGCTCAAATTCCAGGTTCTGTGCCGCTAATTCCATCTTCTGCTCCAGCGTTTTGATCACGCGCTGGATCTCGTCAGCCGGAATATCTTTGATCGCCAGCTTTTTTTCTTCCGGCCGCTTCTGCCCGGCCAGCCGGTCGTCGCGGATGGCTTTCTTGATGCTTTTCGGAACGATGCCATGCTTCTGATTGTACGTTTCCTGGATTTCGCGACGGCGCCTGGTTTCGTTGATGGCGCGCTGCATCGAACCGGTCTGGCGGTCGGCGTACATAATCACCTGGCCGTCGACGTGCCGGGCGGCGCGACCCATCACCTGGATCAGGGCGACATCGGAACGCAGATAGCCTTCTTTATCCGCATCTAGGATAGCAACCAATGATACTTCGGGCAAGTCCAGGCCTTCGCGCAGGAGGTTGATCCCGACTAAGACGTCGTAAACGCCGGTACGTAAATCGCGTAAAATTTCCAGGCGCTCCATGGTGTCGACGTCGGCGTGGAGGTATTGGACTTTGATATTCAAGTCCTTTAAATACTTGGTCAAATCTTCGGCCATCCGCTTGGTTAGAGTCGTGACGAGGACCCGCTGCTTTTTGGCCACGCGTTTTTTTATCTGGCCGAGCAGGTCATCGATCTGGTTTCGGGTCGGCTTGATTTCGATAGTGGGATCGAGCAAGCCCGTCGGGCGGATCAGCTGTTCCACCACCGCGCCGGCTGATTTTTTCAATTCGTATTCCCGCGGGGTGGCGGAGGTGCACAGGACTTGGGAGTAGTGCGATTCAAACTCGCTGAATTTCAGGGGGCGGTTGTCTTTGGCCGAGGGCAGGCGGAAACCGAAATCTACCAAAGTTTCTTTTCGGGATTTGTCGCCCCAGTACATGCCTTCTACCTGGGGGATGGTAATATGCGATTCGTCGATGATCATCAGAAAATCTTTTGGGAAATAGTCGAGCAAGACTTCCGGCGGCTGGCCGGGCGAACGGCCGTCTAGATAGCGGGAATAATTTTCGATCCCGGAGACGAATCCCGTGTGTTCAAGAATTTCCAGATCATAGCGCGTCCGCTGTTCCAGGCGCTGGGCTTCCAGCAGTTTGTTCTGCTTTTTTAGCTCCGCCAGGCGGTCGTTTAGATCCCGGCGAATCGCTTGCAAGACCGCCGGCAATTTACCGGGCGGCATGACGTAATGCGTGTTGGGAAAAATCGTGATTCCCGGCGCGACTTCTTTCTTTTTTCCCGTCAGAAAATCAACGATCGTGATTTTCTCGATTTGCGATCCGAACATTTCGAGCTTAACGATATTCTCATTTTCATAGCTGGGAAAGATATCAATGGTATCGCCCTTGACTCGAAAAGTCCCGCGGTGAAAATCGATATCGTTGCGGGCATAGCGAATATCAACCAGTTTCTGGAGCAGTTCCCGGCGTCCGATTTTTTGGCCGGCCTTAAGGACCAGTTTTTCTTTTTCGTATTCTTCCCTCTGTCCTAGCCCGTAGATACAGCTGACCGAGGCGACGATAATTACATCAGTTCGGGAGAGCAGGGCGGCCGTCGCCTGGTGGCGGAGCCGGTCGATTTCATCATTGATTGTCGCTTCTTTGGCGATATACAAATCGCGCTGGGGAATGTAGGATTCCGGCTGGTAATAATCGTAATAACTGACGAAATAATTGACCGAGTTTTTTGGAAAAAACTCCCGAAATTCCGCAGCCAGCTGGGCGGCCAGGGTTTTGTTGTGCGCCAGCACCAGGGTCGGTTTTTGCCGGGCGGCGATGATATTAGCCATGGTAAAAGTTTTGCCGGAGCCGGTGACGCCTAAAAGCGTCTGAAAGTTTTTCCCGCGCTCAAAACCGGCGTTAAGTTTTTTAATCGCCTGGGGCTGGTCGCCAGTGGGGGAAAATTTTGAGACGAGTTGGAATTTCATTTAGAGCTAGTATAGCGGACTCGCTGGAGTTAGTCGAGAGTTTTGGACCGGTAATTTGCCTTTTGACGGTGCTGGTGCAGGATCTTTGACAAGCCGGGTTTTTTGTTATAGGTTAAAAGAT
>CALEFQ010000008.1 GCA_937877125.1 uncultured bacterium
TTTCCCTACACGACGCTCTTCCGATCTGTGATCTTGCTTGCTTGCGTCGTGAGATCAGGGAGGAATTAAACTGCGCGGTCAATTTTGATACCTTGCGATATTTGGGCTTATACCAAGACGTGGCGGCGGGATTTACTGATCGGTTCGTGAGAATAAAACTATACAGCGGAGAATTAATTGGACAGCCCGTGGCTTCTTCGGAAATCAAGCATTTGCACTGGATCGGCCGATCAGATGTCGAAAACCAGCGGGTGTCGCCGATTATCAGGAAAAAGATTATTCCCGATCTGATAAATAGAGATATCCTAAAATAGCCGGGATATCTTGTTTTTTCTGGGACGACAGAGGATAAAATTTACATCTAGATTTTAGGGCGCATAGCTCAGTTGGTTAGAGCGCACGCTTCACACGCGTGAGGTCTCAGGTTCGAATCCTGATGCGCCCACCAAATAGCACCTAGTCCAAACTTTGTTTGTATAAAGATCACTGTTACTGGAGACGGTATCTGCCACCGTGGGGAATGTCTCAGGCTTGCTTGCGCAAGCAAGTTCGAATCCTGATGCGCCCACCAAATAGCACCTAGTCCAAACTTTGTTTGTATAAAGATCACTGTTACTGGAGACGGTATCTGTCACCGTGAGGAATGTCTCAGGCTTGCTTGCGCAAGCAAGTTCGAATCCTGATGCGCCCACCACCGCGAGAGGTTGCCAGCCGAAGTCCCGCCCAGAGCTGGCTTTCGGTGGGTAACCAGGCGCGCACTAAATTTTTGTTAATAGTATTGTATAGAAAATGTGGACCTGTTCTAAATGTAAAAGAAAGTTTTTAAGGGTGAAGCAATCGCATTCGTGCGTTGTTTTCCCGTTAAAAAATCACTTTCAGGGTAAAGAACAAGTCGCCAGGCCTCTTTTTGATGAATTGGTTAAAAAAATAAGGAAATATGCCGGACCGCTGACCGTCGATTCTGTTCCCTGTTGCATTCATCTGGTGCACGGTCAAACTTTCGCGGCTGTTTGGGCTTTGAAAGACAAAATTCGAGTTGATTTCCGGCTAGACGAAAATATCAAAGATCCTCGGATTTTCCGGAAGGTAAAAATGTCCCCCAATCGTTATCTTTATTACTTAGATATACGGGAAAAAAGCCGAATAGACAAAAAATTACTATACTGGATTAAAGAATCTTATAAATTATCGATGCGCGCAGCTCGGGGGTAGAATGTTTGTTTCGGATGCGAGCGGTCGTTGGTTCGAAACCAGGCGCACGCACTAAATTATTGTAATCATAAATCTAATGGTTCGTCAGGCGGCCATTCGGCCTGACGCTCGGTCAAATGCCCGGGCGAATCCTGATGCGCCCACCAGTCTTCGGCAAGCCCTTCACCTCGTTCAGGGCTAGCTCAGGCTGGGCTGCAGAAATTTCAGCCCGAGCCTGTCGAAAGCTTATCGAAGGATGTCCTGAGCGAGCCCGTGAAGACGGGCGAGTCGAAGGGCAAGTCAACGGTTTTAATGTTATCGTGTTTTCCTCTTCACCCTTTTGGGCTTCGAGTGGCAGGCCCGGCCATTTGCCCGCGAGGGCTTTTTTGTTTTCACTAGTCTGATTTTGTGCTAAATTTATGGTAATTATGGAAAACAAATTTGCCTCCCGCGCGGGAGAAAAACTGGATTTTGCCCTGGCGCATTTCAAAATTGACGTCCATGATTTGGTTTGCGCCGATCTGGGATCGGACCGCGGCGGTTTTGTTGACTGCCTGTTGCGGCGCGGGGCGAAAAAAGTCTACGCGGTAGAGCGCGGTTATGGCTTGCTGGACTGGAAACTCCGCAATGATCCGCGGGTGGTTGTTCTGGAAAGAACGAACGCTTTGCATGTGAAATTGCCGGAGCTAGTGGATTTTATTTCCATCGATGTCGGTTGGACGCCGCAAAAGATGATTATTCCCCAAGCTTTGATTCTGCTAAAGCCCGCCGGGCAGATAGTTTCGTTGCTGAAGCCGCAGTATGAAGTAGCTAAGAAATTTTTACGCGAGGGCAAGGTTTTAACGGAAAAGGTTCCGGAAGTTATTGATTCGGTTAAAAAAAGTTTAAAAGCCTTGTCCCATTGCGAGTTGGTTGGTTTAATCGAATCCCCTCTGGTCGGGAAGAGTGGCGGCAATACCGAGTACCTATTGCATCTGGAAAAAATCTAATGAGGAAGACCGGCGAGAGGTCTTTTTTATTTTTTGTCATTTTTTTTGACAACTCAATCGTTGACTTTTTCCCGTGGCGGTGCTAAGAGGATGGTAGCGTTTCGTTAACAATCAACCGTTTTCGAAAGGAGGATTCTGATGAGACGGTTATTTATGTTTTGGTGTTGTGTCTTGGTGATGGGAAGAGCGGTCTCGATGTCCGCGGAAGTACTGACGACCCCGACGCCGGCCAATCCTTGGATCGCTTTCACTACGGTTTCCGAATACGGCGATCCCGATGGTTTCGCTTGGGGCCAAGTGGGCAATGTCACTCCGGCTGATTACAAAGTTGAGGTTTACATCCGGGTAGAAGGAAACTGGTGGACCAAGCCTTATCTCGGCGATCCCTTCACTCTGATCAACTCTGACAGCACTTGGTCCTGTGACATTGTCACTTATCCCACTGACAGATGCGCGACGGAAGTGGCCGCCTTTCTGGTGCCGATAGAAGCAGTCGCGAATCTCTGTAATCCCTGTACCGAATTGCCGACAATACCCGGCGCGCCTGATTGCTGGATTGATCGTGGACCGACACCGCGGTATCTTTCTTTTGCCGGCTATTACTGGCAAGTCAAACGCAGTGATTGCTTGGCGGGTCCAGGTCCGAACTATTTCACTGATAGACCGGAAGACGTCTGGGTCGACCTCGAGGGTAATCTTCATCTGACGGTCTCTTTTCATGATGGATACTGGTGGTGTACCGAAGTGATTAACACTGCCTCGCTGGGTTACGGCACTTACATCATCCAAACTCGGAGTCGGGTTGATGCCATTGACCCCAATATGGTGGTGGGTCTTTTCACCTGGGACACGGGTTCTCCCGAAACGAGTTATCGTGAAATGGATATCGAGTTTGCCAGATGGGGCGATCCTTCTAATGCCACCAACGCGCAGTATGCGGTTCAGCCTTGTTCGAGTTGTCCTGGATGCGAGGACCGCTGTCATCGTTTCCAAGTCGATTTGACCGAGGCGGAGAAGGATCTGACAAATTATCTGATCTGGCAACCGGGTAGTGTCACTTTCAAATCTTATTTGGGCGTGCATTTGGGACACGAGCCGCCGTCGGAAGATTTGATTGCCGAATGGACTTACGCCGGTCCGTATACCAAAGTCCCCGGCGCTGAAAATTTTCGGATCAATTTCTGGTTGCTTAACGGATTGGCTCCGATGAGTGGTTTGAGCGATGAACTGGTGATAACCGGCTTCGCCTGTGAGGGTTGCGCGCCGACGCCGACACCACTGCCGGCGCTATCAGCTACCTCAACCGGAGGCTTGCTGCTTACTATTATCGGACTATCGATATTAGTCCTGGTGACGAAACGATCAATTTGAGACACTTGAGCCCCGCACTTTCCGTGCCGGGCTCTTTTTCTTGGTTCGGCTCTGGTTTCTGTTGCCAAATTGTTTATTTATCGTTATAATAGATTCGCTGTTAATTGGAAAAAGCGGCGTTGCTTTTGATTTTTTAAATAGTTTTAAGCATATGGAAACTAGTAATTTCTTTTTCCTTGTTGTTCTCATCTTCGGCCTTTTTATGATGGGGTTGGTTTTTTTGGGTAGCGATGAAGGAAACTTCCGCGAAGTCTCTGCGACGCTCCATCAGGAGATCGGAAGAGCACACGTCTGAACTCCAGTCACGAGTGGATATCTC
>CALEFQ010000009.1 GCA_937877125.1 uncultured bacterium
GAACACCAGCCAAAAAGCGGAACTTTGGTTATTGATAAAATTAACCAAAAGCATCAGGACGGAAAAAAGATAGCCGTAACCCATCGCCTTTTTTTCGAATTCCTTGGCACGCCAGGCGACGAACAGGCTCAAGAGCAAAATCAAGTAAACCAAATATAAAAACACCGAAAGATTTTCGGTAAAAATGGCTCGCGCCGACAGCAAGACATTGAAGAAAACGACGAACGAGGCCAGAGTATAGATTAAGTAGTTGCGGGTGTTTCTATCCATAGGAACTAAGTATTCTAATTGAGAAGGCGGAAATAGTCAAGAGGGAAATAGGTATCAGGTAACAAGTAACAGCTAATAAATTGGAAAGATTTTTCCTGCTTGATACTTGTTACCTGATACCCGTTACTTGAATGATCGCCTGGCGGGAATATTGTTTTTATGGTATAATGGCAGCGTAATTAATTAGTACTAAAAATAAAAAAAATGGAACTCGAAGATGTTTTTTACCTCAATCCGGGATCGGTGATCCTGCGAGGTGTCATCGCCATTTTGTTCGGCATTTTGTTTATGGCTTGGCCGGGCATTTCCCTGGAAGTGATGGTTCTCTTATGCGCTTCCTTCGCGCTGATTGACGGGATCATCATTATCATTATGGCTTTTGCCGCCAAAGGGCGCTGGGCCCAATTGGTTCCCTTAGGAGTCGTCGGGGTTATGCTAGGCATCTTGATTTTCATCTGGCCGCAGATGTCCGTCACGGTTTTAATTCTTTTGGTGGCGGTGTGGGCGATCATTTCCGGGCTAAGCCAGTTCATTTCCATCTGGGCGGTAAAGATTATGTCGTCCGGCGCGAAATGGCTTTACGCGATTTCCGGTATTTTGTCCATTATTCTCGGGGTCATTTTATTCTGGTATCCGATTGCCACCACATTGATTTTTATTTGGATTTTCGGGCTTTACGCCGTGGTATTTGGCATCGTGATGCTGATCTCCGGTATCTGGATGAATAGCCTGATCAAAAAAAGCGGGATGAATACTCCCAAAGCGGCTTAAGAAATTATAGATAAAGCAGCCAGACGATCTGGCTGCTTTTGTTTTCCAGGTTTATTGCGGCTTGAGGGGTTCTTTCGGCGTAAAGATTTTCTTTGAGACATTGATGGCCGGGCCGGTCTGCCAATTGAAAATATATGAGAGCAGGCGGATGACCAGGGTGACGGCGATGCCGATCAGGGCGGCCCACTGCGCCGGCATGCCGGCGTAAAGGCAAAGCACGATAAACAAAATAATTCCGGCAAGCGCGGCGGTGATATAATACTGGCCGGGTTTGAGCAGGAGCGGGTCGTTTTTGGTGAAAATGTCGCGCAGAATTCCGCCGCTAACGGCGCCGATCAGGCCGATAAAGACAGCTGCTAGGACGTTCAAGTTGGCAAAAAGCGCCAGCTGAGCGGAAATAATTCCGAAAATTCCGAGGCCGAGAGCGTCCACGACCACGAAGATTGGCGTGATTTTTTTTATGTAGCCGAAAAAGAGCAAGGTGATAATCGCGGCCAGCAGGATTGCTGCCAGATAAGGCCATTGTTCCACCATGACCGGCAACCGGTCGAGAAAAACCCCGTCGCGGATGATGGCGCCGCTGGCGCCGGTAATGAAAGCGAGCATAAAAACGCCGGCGAAATCATATTTCCGTTCCATGGCCACGATCGCACCGGTAATCGCTAGGAGGAAGACGGCGCATACTTGAAAAATCAGGGGGAGCTCAAATTGGCCGATTAGGAAATCCATAGGCGTATTTTTATATTTAGAAGCACTTACTATTTTACCAGAAAACCGAAAGCCATCATAATGCTCAATTAATACTGGCTTTCTGTTTTTTAATTTTTGGCGCGGCGCTTGAAATTATGGGCTTAGGAATCGCTAGTTCGGGAATAAATTACCCAAAACCGATAAAAAAATCCGGTATGTTTCCATACCGGAAGGCATCAGTTTCTTCAGCTGTCTTGGTCGGCTTTCCGTCGAGCGCGTGAGCACAGCCATCGATCCGTATCGTGATCGAGCATCGTGACTAAAACAGCCAGTAATATTGCTTGCGTCGTCACAACGACAATCACGGCCAGCCATGGTTCGATTCTTCCTTGGTCAGTCAATCGAGCAGCCAGTTCGGTTAATCTTGGCAAACCGCCAAAACAAATCACGGCCCAAAATAAATATTTCACTATTTCCTCCTTACATGAGAAAACTTTTCTAACTCCAGCTTAAATTAATTCTATTTTAATGTCAAAGGACGCCGCTGTTTTTTTATGCTGTTTCGGCGAGACTAAAAAACCGCCCGCCGAATCGGCGGGCCGAATCGGCGGGCGGGCGATATTTCTACTGGCCGGCAACCGAAGCCCTGAGCGTTAGCGAAGGGCGAAGGTTGGAGCTTGCTTGCGCAAGCAAGCGGGTAACACTCCTTCGCTCTTGCTTCGCTCGAGCTACGGCAGGGTAAACTAATAATATGGTGCGAGCTTGCACCACCGTAGTCCGCCGAAGGCGGACGAAGGGGGTGGAGCGGGTAACGGGACTCGAACCCGTGTAGCCAGCTTGGAAGGCTGGCGCACTACCACTGTGCTATACCCGCAAAATAAGTGATAAGTCAAAAATCAAAAGTCAAAAGTGACGGGGAGTTCATATTGATAGTAAATAGAATAGCATAATAGACGAGCCTGACAAGATAAAAAAAAGCCTGCTGATGAGGGGCAGCAGGCTGTCGAAAGGGCCAGGGCTAAACATGTAGCGGCATCAAGGTGGCCAATTCCTCAGTCCGGATAAGGGGAAACAATTTCAGATGCGACATAACTGGGGTCGCGTTGACATGAGTGCGTTCCCAGATAGTCACTCCGAAATTGTCGCCGTTATACCAGGGACCCGTTAAATCCGGCCGGGAGCGGTGGTGCCAGCGATACAGGGCGGAACCGCAGAAGGATATCCGCAGGGTCTGACCGGTTTCCAGAATCCCGGCTGATCTTTCGGGAACTTTCATCGGGATGAGGATAGCATCGCCGTTCTGGCTGGGGATGCAAATCGTTCCGATCGGACGCTTGACCAGCATAGCGATCGGGACATAAATCAGTGGCCAAAAATTCGGGTGATCGCTTTGGGGATTGGCCAGGGTCAACTTTAATCCCTTCTCCGATTTTTGGTCAAGGGTAATTTCCGGCAAATCATCCGGGTTGGGTTTCCCGCCGAATAATTTAGCTTCCCGAAAAATCCGAAAGATTTCCGGCAGACTGCGGGCGGCCAGGATCAGGGTGAAATCGGTCATTTCTTGTCCTCCTTGGGTAAAAATATTTTCAACCGATACGGGCGTATTATAGTCTTTTTTCTCATTTTGTCAATCCTAAAAGAAAACCGCCGTTAAAATATAACGGCGGTCATCACCTTATGACAGGGTGATTTGCATAGCGGGCTCGGAGTAGTCCCAGATGATCTCCCCTGGCGGTTCGTCGCCGCCGGCGTGTTTCAACGAATTGACGACGGCATGCCTAAGCGGATCAAGCAGAACAGACATTGTTTTCTGCAGGCCCGAGACGTATCCGCCGAACATAACGCTGGCCAAAAAATCACGCTGATGCTGAAAAAAACGCAGGGCTTCGCTGGCATCTAACAAAAAGGGGGCGAGATCGCGGAGTCCTCGCGAGAGTTTCCGTAGCCAGGCTTGGTGCCAAAGCGCCGAGCGGTTTTTTTCCCAGGCGGCTTGGTCGGACAGGGTGATTTCTTTGACTCTCTCTTGGGTTGCCAGGTCGTAATCGTAGTGGTTTTTTTCGGCCGGATAGGTCAGGAACGGATAATTTTGCGGCAGTAATTTGGCGGCCGGCAGGGCGTCGTCGATCAGGCCGTAAGTGCGGGCGTACAGCTGGGTCAAGTAGACTTGCTTCAGAAAATGTTCGGCTTGTTCAAGGGTGCGGTTGCGGCGTTCGCGGGAGAGCAGAAAGGCGATTACTTGGCGGCGGACTTGGAGCTGCCGGATCCAGGGATCGCAGTAGCGGTCGGAGCCGTTTGCGGTCAGGTCGAGGACTGGTGTCAGCCGGCCGGCGCTGTGCCATTGCTGGTGCCGGTGGTCATAGGACAGGCGTAGCAAGCTCATGCCGTTGGGGGGAATTTGTTCCAATTCGGCCAAGAACGGCGG
>CALEFQ010000010.1 GCA_937877125.1 uncultured bacterium
GTCCGCAATTACGTTCAAAAATTGTAGCCGAGATGAGCAAGAGCGGCCATGATTTCAGCGGATTGACTATTGCCAAAAGCTCGGATCTCGCGTTGGTCGGTAAGAAAATCACCGAATTGGGGCGGGAATCTAGAGTTAGTCCCGCGGAAGCAGTAATTAATACCTTGCTGGCCAGCACCGGCAAAGCGATTTGTTTTGAGCCGGCGCTCAATGAAAACAATGTAAAAACGGGGCTGACTAATCCGTTATCAATCATCGCGACCGATGGTTCGGGCTACAGCCCGAGCTATGCCGAATCCAAGAATCTGGTTCATCCGCGTTGTTTCGGGACTTATCCGCGCTTTTTGGGACGGTATGTCCGCGAACAGAAATTGCTGGGCTGGGAAGAAGCGATTTATAAAATAACCGGTATGCCGGCCCGGAAGCTGGGCATCTTGGACCGAGGCTTCATTCAGGAAAACTTGCAAGCTGACTTGGTGGTTTTTGACCCGGCACAAATCCGAGACGATGCTACGTTTGAAAATCCTTATCATTTCCCAGACGGAATTGTTTCAGTCATCGTCAACGGGCAAGAGGTGGTGCACCAGGGCCAGAATACCGGCCGTCGGCCCGGGACGGTGTTGCGACGGGGGAAAAATTAAGATTTAAGACATTAAGATTTAAGACATTAAGATATTAAGAGAACAACCGGGGATTTATTGGGCGCGGCCCAGGCAGGCAGTTGTCGAACTCCTTCTTAAAGAAGTAGGCGATTTTGATAAGTTGGCTCCGGCGGCGCTGACGCGCTTGCGCCAATCACAAATCCTGGCCAGTGATCCCCCGGTCAAGGTAATCAGGGAATCAGGAGATTGGCGGGTCATCCAGATGGTTGATCTCACTTGCGGCTGGGTTTTGTCGCGATTTTTGGAAAAGATCCCTGATGGTCAGTATTGGTCTAGTGTAAAACGTCTTGGCGCGACGCCGGTTCCGGTAGCCTTGACCGCGTCGCAGTTCGTAGCGTTTTTGCAAAAATGGCCGGCGCCTAAATATGTTTGGGGCGGGCGGCGTCGCGACGGCCAAGATTGTTCAGGGCTGGTACAGGATGTTTTTCTCAAGACGACCGGCTATTGGCTACCGCGTAATTCACGGGATCAGGCCGCTTGCGGCCGGAAGATTACCGGAGATTGGGCGGCGGGCGATCTGGTGCTGATGACTAGCCGGGATACGGGTATCTCGCATATCGGCATTGTTAGTGAGCCGCGGCGTCAGCAAATCTTTCATTTATCGCGCCGGAATAACGCGCCCCGGTTTGAGATAGCCGCGGATTTGCGAAAGTATTATAAATTTTTATCGGTTAGCCGGGTAATTATCTTGGCTTCTTAAATTTTAGGAACCGTCTTTATTTTAAACCTATGATTGACCATCCTTATCTCAATCAATTGCGTCAAAAGAAAGTCCACTTAGTGGGCTTGTCCTCAGCTGAAATAAGCGCGGTGGCGGAGTTCTTGCATGTCCAGGGAGTGAAAAATATGGTGGCCCATGATATTAAAGACGGCGTCGAATTCAAGCAATCGTTTCGCCGCGCCCACCAGGGTTTGACGCGGGCGCAACAGGTAAGCGCCCTGAAAAAAATTGAGGCCTTGCCTCTGGAGCGGCGCTTTGGCAAAAAGTACCTTCAGGGGATAGCAGAAGCCCAGGTGGTGTTTCCGACCCAGGGCTGGTTTTTATATCCGGAGAGCAAGGACAAGCTCAGCGAGCTTCTGTCCCAGGGAATGGAATTCGGCAGTATGACCAAGTTGTATCTACAGTTATCGCCGGCGACGGTGATCGGGGTGACTGGTACTAACGGCAAAGGAACAACGACCCATTTAGTCGCGGCGATGCTCAAAAAAAGCGGCCGAAAGGTATATTTGGCCGGCAACGATCCGGAAAGTATTCAAGCCCTCGACCAATTAGAAAAGATGAAAGAAAACGAGTATTTAGTTCTTGAAATAAGTAATCGGCAACTAATGATCGATTTGGGTAAAAGTCCCAAAGTGGCGGTGATTACCAATGTTACTCCCAATCATCTTAACGAGCATCGGCATCTTTTTGATGAATATGCCCGGACTAAGCAATCACTCTTGAAATACCAGGCGGCGGGTGATTACACCGTGCTCAATTTTGACAACGAGACGACGGCCCAATTCGCGACCAAGGCCAAGGCGCGGGTCTGCGGGTTCTCTACCTTTAAAAACTTGCGGGACGGTGTGTGCCTGATCAAGGACAAGATTGTTTCTAGCTGCGACGGCCGTTCGGATGAAGTGCTATCGGCGTCCGAGGTCAAGTTGCCCGGGCGGTATAACTTGGAAAATGTTTTGGCGGCGGTCGCGGTGGCCAAGATTTGCCAAGTTGACAACCAGTCAATCAAACAGGCGGTCGCTTCCTTCAAAGGCATGCCGCACCGTTTGGAATTTATTCGGGAGTTTAAGGGAGTGCGTTATTATAATGACTTATTCAGCACGACTCCGGCTTCGACTCAATTGGCCATCGAATCGTTTGATCGTCCGGTGATCTTGATCGCCGGCGGCGATGCCAAGGGAGTTGATTATTTTTCCTTGGCCGAAGCGATCAAGCACCGGGTCAAGAAATTGTGGCTTTTCCCGGGGACGGTGGCCGAAGATCTAAAAAAACATTTCCAAAAAATCCATTTCGGTAATTTCGTGGAGACTGATGATTTTGATAAATGCTTAGAAGAGGTGGCGGCGTCCGCGGCTGACCGCGATTTGGTGCTGCTGTCTCCCGGCGGGGCGTATTTCAGTTCGAAGTTTATCGAGAAAAAATCCAAGGGATTTGACGCGCTGGTGCGCAGCTGGTAAGCAAAAAGCGCCTGTGGCGCTTTTGCGGGGGAGTTTATTTTTCCTCTTCGATCAGTTCGGTTTTGAGGGGATTGAGCCCCGTTACTTCATATTCGGCGCCGCAGTTAGGGCAATCAATCATGTCACCCACTTTGACCGCTCCCTGCTCGAACGGAATTTCGTTTTTGCAGTCTTGGCATTTCATAAATTAGTCTTTGGTCTTTAGTCTTTAGTCTCTAGTCCAAGACCATAGACTAAAGACTAAAGACCATTATACTATCAGGTTTGAAAAGATCAAGCATGCATTGCGTTAATTTTGAGAGCCAATTAGATGTTAACCAAAAAGGAATCTGGAGGTTCCGCCGTTTTTTTAATACTGAAGTGGCGGCCGATTTTCGCCTGACTCTGCGTGAAGGGCGTACGCCCCTGGAGCCGGTAGTTTGCGGCGCGCAGCGGATTTGGCTGAAACGGGAAGATTTGAATCCGCACGGCTCGCACAAGGATCGATCTTTGGCGTATCAGGTTTCGCTGGCGTCTCAGCGCGGTGCCAAAGAATTAGTGATATCTTCTTCCGGCAACGCGGCTATTGCCGCCGCGGCTTATTGCCGTTTAGCCAAGATTAAGCTCTGGGCTTTTTTGGCCCCGTCCATTCCCCGGCAGAAATTTTTGGCGGTTAAAGAATTAGGGGCGACTATCGTGCTTAGCCGTCGGGCGATGCGGCTGGCAAATTATCTGGCTCAGAAGAAAAAGCTGGAGAATTTGCGGCCGTCAATCAATGATCGCTCGATTGAGGGTTTCCAAACTCTCGGATTCGAGCTTTTTGAGCAAGCTGAAAAAATATTGCCTATTTTCACTTACGTGACTAGCGGCAGCTCATTAATCGGCCTGGCCCAAGCATTTCAAAAACTGAAAACAGCTGGTTGCCTGGAAGTCAGCCCGCGCTTGAATGCGGTTCATTCCCAAGCGTTGGTTGCCGCGGGGCCGAAAGCTTTCGATGAATCGGGAACTAGCTTGGCCGGTACCGGGGGTATCCGGCGGACCCGCCGCGCCGGACAGATTGCCGCCGCCTTGAAATTTAGCGGTGGACGGTCGTGGCTGATTTCGGAAACAGATATCCTAAAAGCGGCGCGCTTTTTGTCGCAACGCAATATCAAAACTTCTTTTGAAGGCTGTGCCTCTTTGGCGGCGGTCTGGGCCAGCGGGGTTCCGGAAGCTATCTGTATTCTGACCGGCCGTTTTTACGAGGTGGTAAAAATATCCGCCGCCGATAAGCTGGGGATCAGCGAGGCCGCTGATTTGCCGGATATCGATAAAATAATTTTTCATGCCTAATCCGATAGCAAATTTCGCCGATTGTCAGCAATGGTTGGCGCCTTACGCCGGCGACATTTTTGCGTTGGGTAATTCGGTTTATCACGGGCTCGGGCTTCTGGAAATATTACCGGCGACGAAGCTGATCTGTTTGGACGATGATAATCTTTTACCTTTGCTGGCCCGCGAGCGGGCAACGGTCTTTTCCTTGGCCGCTCGAGGGGCTCGCTCCGGATATGCTTTTCGCAGCAGCGCGAATTTGCTGGCCGCGCCGGCTGTCCGCGAGTTCCTTAAAAAAAATTCTGCCAAACCTTGGCTTTATGTTCCTAAGGTGACGAGCCGCACGGAAATTCAGGCGCGATCGGTGGGCGCCCGGCTGGTCGGGGCGCCTAGCCGCCTTAATCAGGAATTTGAAGACAAGGTTTCTTTCACCGCGAAATTGGCCGAGTGGGGACTGGCGACGGCTGCCCGGGAAGATATTGAGGTTTCTGGGGAGACGCTAAGAGCGGCCGTTCAGCGGTGGGGTTGGCCTTTAGTCATTCAGTTCAGCCGCGGTATTGCCGGCGAAGGCACTAAATTTTTGGCTGATGAAGCGGAATTAAAAGAATTCGCGTCGCGTCATCAGGGGCGCCGGGCGGTCGCGGCCAAATATCTGGCCGGACCGACGATTACCCTCAACGCTTGCGTCACCCGCTTTGGCCCGGTCATCGGCCGGCCCTTTTGGCAGATTACCGGCGAGCCTCTCCTCAATCGTAATCAGGGCGGCACGGGCGGCAATGATTATGCGGTCGATCTCGGCTGTTCGCCGCGCCAAATGGCGGAAATTTTTCGCCAGGCGAGTTTGATCGGGAATAAAATGAAAGTGGTGGGGTTTCGGGGAATTTTCGGGCTTGATTTTGTGGTGGGAGAAACTGTCCAGGTCATTGAAATCAACGCTCGCCCCACGGCATCGATTCCGACGGTGACCCAATTGGAGCGACTGGCGGGCGAGGTTCCGCTCTTGGGTTTGCACCTGCTGGAATTTTTGGGGGTACCTTATGAGTTAGACTTAGCTCGGTTAAATAAAATAAAAGCCGACTCGGCCTTTCAGGCCAGTAAAGTAATTTTGCGTAATACGGCGGACCGTCCGATAGTGATCGGGCATGATTGGGCGCCGGGAGTATATGAGTGGCTGGAAGACCGATTGGTTTTTAGGCGGCCCGGGTGGCGTATCCCCGACATCGGCCAGACCGGGGAATGCCTGGTCTGGACCGCCAAGGCCGGCCGGCAGATCAATGTCAATATTGAAGAAGCGATAATTTATTTCCGTCGGTCCGTGCTTGATCCTAAAAGGCGCCTGGACGCGGAAACACAAAAAATTATAAAATTCCTTAGAAGCGAAATAGAAACTGATGTTGCCTAAACCTCACAAGCCGGATTACTTACTGTCAATGATAATCTTTATTTTGGTAGTTTTTGGTTTGGTCATGGTTTCTTCCGCCAGCGTCGTTCAATCATTCGAAAATACCGGTGATACTTATTACTATTTCCAACACCAGTTGCTCTGGGGGGTGATTGTCGGATTGGTCGCCATGTTTGTTTTTACCCGGATTCCTTACGAAAAATACAAAAAACTCGGGGCGGCCATGCTAGTGACGATTTTTGCTTTGTTAGTTTTAGTGCTGATCCTGGGGCGGGAATTAGGCGGTTCGCGAAGCTGGATTTTTATCGGAACTTTTTCTTTTCAGCCGACGGAACTAATTAAGCTTTTGTTTGTGCTGTACTTGGCCGTCTGGTTTGAAAAGCGTCAGCGCCAAGTCACCAGTTTTCGCGAGGGTTTTTTGCCTTTCCTGGTTTTGCTGGCCGCGATCGCGATGTTCATTGCCCTGCAGCCTGATTTGGGCACGATGGGCGTCATCCTGTTGACGGCGGTGGTGGTTTTTTACGAAGCGGGAGGAAAATTGAGCCATATCCTTTCGCTATTAGTGGCTAGTATTGCCGGCTTGTTTTTGATGTTGAAAATGTTTCCCCACGCGGCCCAACGTTTTACTGCATTCTTGCACCCGGAGCTTGATCCCCAAGGCGTCGGCTACCAGATCAACCAGGCGGTGATGGCCCTTGGTTCGGGCGGGTTTTTCGGCTTAGGGCTCGGTAACAGCCGTCAAAAATTCAATTATTTGCCCGAAGCTTCCGGAGATTCAATTTTTGCGATTATCGGGGAAGAATTAGGCTTTGTTTTCGCGCTGATTTTGATTGCCTTGTTTGTGCTGATCGCGATCCGGGGTTTTCGGATTGCCCGGCAGACGGAAGACGTCTTTGGGAAGCTCGTGGCCGCCGGGATTACCGCCTGGATTGTTTTTCAGGCTTTTTTCAATATCGCTGGCATCCTAAATCTGATCCCATTCAGCGGGATTCCTTTGCCGTTGATTAGTTATGGCGGATCAGCTATGGTAGTGACGTTGGCGGCGCTGGGAATTTTGCTGAATATTTCCCGCTATACTGTCGAGGCCGCTCGAGCGGACCGGCGGCGTTTTATCTAAATACATAACTATTAAAACATGGCTGCATTATCACGAGAGGCCAGGGAATATTCTAAAGTCTTTTTCCCTAATGAGAGAAAACAAATGGCAGCTGAAGTTAAACAGGAGCGCCGGCAGCAAAAAGAAAATCGCGAAGAAAAACGATCGGAAATAGCTGATTTGGAAAACCAAGCTAAAAATAAAACCTTAAAGGCTGAAGTTGTCGCGGCTAAAATTGACGCTATTAAAAAAAAACTGGAGGAAAAGCACAGTAGCATTATGAGAAGAGTTTTTAATTTTATTAAAATTCGTAATTTGCGGCAAGAGTTATCTCTAACCCAGGGTAAGATGGACATATTTCGTAAAGAGATACAGGATTTGCAAGAGACTATTACCGCCTTAAACGAAGAAACAAATAGTCGGCAGTTTTTGTCTGATTTGCAAGCAAAGCTTGACGATTTTTATCAGCAGCAAGAAAGATCTTGGAATGAATATCGTAGTAACTGGAAACAGAGAGACCTAGCGACAGTCATGAAAAAGTATGAAGTATTCTGTCTCCATGGCTTTTTATTGTTTACCCCTCTTGGTAATACCGTCATCAAAAAAGATATACCATGGGAAGATAAACTTAAAATTGTGATCAGTCTCAAGCCGGCAATCGCGGCTTCAACATTCCGGCCCGGGGGCGGTGAAGAATTCCCTGGGGATATCGGAGTAATTCTTAAAAGTGGTGAAATAAAGAGCGCTTACCCGTCAGATTCAAGTTCGGTGGCTATTAAAAGAGGTAAACGTGTTCATCGAAACGGAGGGCAACAATATAGCTTGCTACCCAAAAGACAGCAAGAACCTGATATGGAAAAGAATATTGAGCATGCAATAAGAGAGAGAGGGAAAAACTATAACGAATTAGTGGTATCAGAGCCAGAAGTGGCCGGGCTTTTTATCCGTGAAGGTATGCGTTATGATAATGCTATCTATCTGTCTCGCCGATATAATCTGCCGATATATCTGATAAAAAAAGAGGGCGTTTTTTCTTGCAAAATTAGTAATAAAAATCATGAGCTAATAGTTGCTGATCAAGTTATGCCAGACGAGATAATCGATACGAAATTCACGGTTTCTCCTGCAGTTCGTCAGATAATGCAAATAGAAGTTTTTGAAAACCGTCCTTTTGATGCTATCGCTTTAGGAATAAAAGAAGCGGCCTACTTTGATAGTTTTGCAGAAGGTCAGCTATTATTTGAAAAAATGCGACTACTTAATCATCCGGAAAAGACACTTTCATCTTTGCCGTCAGACCGTATAGAACGCTTGTATACTCAGCATTTTTTGGTATATGACAAAATTCTCTATCATAAAAGTGGAAACTTGTGGGAAGGCCATTCTGCCGGAGGGGCGAGAAAGGTGGTTCTAGGTAAGGAAATTATTGTTAAGACTAGGATTGGACATACGTCATGGCTGGAACTTTCTCGGTCATTCACCTCGTTCGAAGATTATTTAATAGGGTGCTCTAATTTATTGATGGAAATCAAAGAAAAATTGGAGAAAATCCCTAATTTTTCTAGAGAAAAACAGTTCCTGCAAGATCAATGTCGGCAGGTATCTTTTCATATATATGGGTTTAGTGAGAGAGCAAAGCAATCTGGAAATGATTTAATCGCTCAAAAAGCGAAGAGTCTAGCGTCTAAGATTGTTTCTGATGAGCAATACCAGGATTATAAAAGACGCCGTGTTGATAAAAATGGTCATTTTGTTATCACTAAAGCTGATCTTGAATGAGAAAATATGTTAGGATTTTATTGACCGGCGGAGGGACGGGCGGACATGTCCTGCCGATTTTGGCGGTGGTCAATGAATTGCGGAAAATCGGGACGGAGCGGGGCCTTGATTTCACTTTTTTGCACATCGGCACCAATCCGGAGCGAGAACGGGACCTGGTCGAAAAATTCCATATCAAGTATGACCATGTGGCCGCCGGCAAGATTCGCCGTTATTTCT
>CALEFQ010000011.1 GCA_937877125.1 uncultured bacterium
AGATTTGACCGAGGCGCCTTACCAAGTGGCCGCGGTCAGCCGCAAAAGCAAGAAAAAATCTCCAGCTCCCCCGTTTACCACTTCCACCCTGCAGCAAACCGCCGCTAATTATTTGCGTTTTTCTTCGAAACAGACGATGATGCTGGCCCAGCAATTATACGAAGGCGTGGAACTAGGCGCCGAAGGGTCAGTCGGCTTGATCACTTACATGCGCACTGATTCTTTTAATCTTTCTCCGGAAGCCCTGACCGCCACTCATCAATTTATCAAAAAATCTTACGGCGACAAATACGCCCCGGCCACGCCGCGCGCTTTCAAAACCAAGTCCAAAGGCGCCCAAGAAGCTCACGAAGCGATCAGGCCGACCGACGTCAATCATACTCCCGAGAAAGTAAAACCTTTCCTGGACGAACGGCAGTTCAAGCTCTATGACCTGATCTGGCGCCGCCTCGTCGCCTCCCAGATGACCGAAGCCGAAACCGAAGCCACCACGGCTGATATCCGCGCCAATAATTATCTTTTCCGCGCCACCGGTTCGGTTATAACTTTTGACGGTTACTTGAAAATTTATCCCAGCGACACCAAAGATACCAGGTTGCCGCCCCTATCCGAAAAAGAAAATTTGGACTTGATCAAGCTTCACTTAGATCAGCATTTTACCGAACCGCCCGCCCGTTTTACCGAAGCCTCACTGATCAAAGCCATGGAAGCCGAAGGCATCGGCCGCCCCTCGACTTACGCGCCGACTATTTCCACGATAGTGGATCGAGGCTACGTGGAAAAAAACCAAGACCGCCGTTTCGCCCCAACGCAAACGGGTGAATTGGTCAATAAAGTCTTGGTCGAGCATTTTCCCCAAATTGTCGACCTGAAATTCACCGCCGAAATGGAAAAAGAACTGGACGAAGTCGCCCAGGGACAACGCCCATGGGTCCCGGTGATCAAAGCTTTTTATGCGCCTTTCAAAAAAAACCTAAAATTAAAAGACAAAGAATTGGACAAAAAAGAATTGACCGAAGAAAAAACCGACGAAAAATGCGAGAAATGCGGCTCGCCCATGGTCATCAAAATGGGACGATTTGGCAAATTTATGGCTTGCTCCAAGTACCCGGAGTGCAAAAACACCAAGCCCCTGCCGGAGGAAGCGGCCAAGCAAGCCGAATTGTCTAAACAGTATGCCGAGGAAAAATGCCCCAAGTGCGGCGCCCCGATGCAAATAAAACGCGGCCGATTTGGATCGTTTCTCGGCTGTTCCAAATACCCGGAATGCAAAGGCATCAAGCCGATTGAAAAAAAGACCGGCGTCAAATGCCCGCAGTGCGAAAAAGGAGATATTATTGAGAAGCGAAGTAAAAAGGGCCGGACTTTTTTCGCCTGCAATCGTTTCCCCGACTGCGAGTTCGCTCTCTGGCAGAAACCGACCGGCGAGAAATGCCCGCAGTGCCAGTCGCTGCTCACTTTCGCGGCGGGAGGCAAAATAAAGTGCTCGAATAAGGAATGTAAGTTTGAAAAAATAGCGGAGAATAAATAAATCAAAAATAAAACGACAGCAGCCTGCCGATACAGCTGGCCGCTGTCGTTTTATTATCAATCTATCGTGTTTCTAAATCCATCTCTGCCCCACCAAAAACCTCTTCACGATTTCCCAGATCAGCTTATGCCCGGCGGTATTGGGATGGACTCCATCGACCATTTTTTTGATTGCAAAATCGGCGGGCAACTCAACCGACAAATCAATAAATGGGATCTCCGCTTGCCGGCACACCTCTTTTAAAATTTGATTATATTGGGTCAGATAGCGATTCAGATACGACCCATTTTTATACCAGGGAATCGGATTCAATCGCTTTTCATCCACTGCCTTTATGCCCAAGAAAACAATCTTGCCGGGAAATTTTTGGGCCGTCTCTATAAGCTTAGCCATATTTGAACGGAATTGTTCCGGGGAGATTTGATTCCGCTTTTCCCGTTTTAGATACATGGCGTCGTTGGACCCGTTTTGGAATATGAATATGGTTTCTTTTTCTTCACCTATTCGCACACGAGTTTCATTGGCAAAACGCTGGAGCAACCCGGTCGAAACATCTCCGGAAATCCCCAAATTATAGACCGGAAAATAATAATTAGGACTCTCCAGAGCTTTTCGCTCACAATAAGCATTCAGATGCGCCACCCAACCGCCAGCCGGATCCAACGAACCGTGGGCCGTACTGTCGCCAAAAACTAATATTTGAGGCATAATTTTTTAATTACGTATTAATTATTTATTAACTGAAGCATCAGCACTTGTTATTATAAAATCAAACCGTTGGGTTGCCAAGAGACCAATGTAGCACCAGAAGGCGTTTTTGTGTTACCATAGACAAAACGGCTGTTTTAGTATATAATTGGTGATTATGCCTAAAAAGACTCGAGTTAAAACTTATACCTCCCCTTTTAAATCCGAAATCTTTCGGCGGGCTTTGGATTTTGCCCGCCAAGCTCACCGCGGACAGAAACGCCAAACCGACGAAGATTATATCGCTCACCCTTTGGCCGTCGCCAATATTCTGGCCGAAATGCATCTGGATGAAGAAACCATCGCCGCGGCGATTCTCCACGACACGGTCGAAGACGCCCGTATTCCCATTAAAGAAATCAGCCAAAAATTCGGGCCGACCATCGCCAATCTGGTCCAAGGAGTGACCAAGCTGGACCGGCTTTCATTTTCCGGCGGGAGCGAAGACTATTCAATTGAAAACCTACGCCATATGTTCTTGGCCATGTCTCAGGACATCAGGGTGGTTTTAATAAAACTGGCTGATCGACTCCACAATATGCGCAGCCTAGCTTTTAAGGATCAGAATGCCCAGATCCGCATCGCCCGCGAAACTCTAGATATTTACGCCCCGGTGGCCGAGCGCTTGTGTATGGGTGAATTCAAAGGGATTCTTGAAGACCTGGCTTTTCCTTACGCTTATCCCGAAGAGTACAAATGGATCAAGGATCACATGACCAAGGCCTACGAATACCGCCACCGCGTCACCGAGCAGACCAAAAGGAGTTTGCGTAAGCAACTGGCGCTCAAACAGGTAAAGTTTTATGACACCCACGGCCGCGCCAAGCATCTTTTCAGCTTGTATAAGAAGCTGCTGCTCCATAATATGGATGTTACCCAGATTTATGACTTAGTCGCCGTCCGCGTGGTGGTCCGAGACATTGACGAGTGTTATAAGGCGCCGGGCGTGATCCACCAAAAATGGAAGCCTTTGCCTAACCGCATCAAAGACTATATCGCCACGCCCAAGCCAAACGGCTACCGGTCTTTGCATACCACGATCATCAGTAATATCGAAGAGGAAATCGTGGAAGTCCAAATCCGCACGCCGCAAATGCACGCCGAGGCGGAATACGGCGTCGCGGCCCACTGGTATTACAAGCACCAGCTGGAAGCCTCCAAGCAAATGGCCGCCCACACCTGGAACTGGTTCAGTGTTTTCAAAAAAAACCGGAACGGACCGGGTTCTTTCCAAAATCTGCCCTGGATCAAACAGATCGCCGAACTCAAAGACGAGGTCCGTAAACCGCGCGATTTCCTGAAAAGTATCCAGTCCGACGTGTTGAAAAACCGGATCCTGGTGCTGACTCCGACCGGCGATATTCGAACTCTGCCGACCGGATCGACCCCGGTTGATTTCGCCTATTCGATTCATACCGACATCGGGCACAGCTGTATCGGCGCCAAAATCAATAACGAGCTAGTCCCTCTGAACGTCAAAATAAACAATGGCGATGTCGTCAAAATAATCACCAGCCGGATGGCTAAAGGGCCGAAACGCCAATGGCTGGAATTCGTAGTCACGGCCAATGCCCGCAACAAAATCCTGGAATGGTATAAAAGCATCGATGCTAAGGAAAACATCAAGTACGGCCGAGAAGCGCTGGCGGACGCGCTCGAAGACCGTTATCAGCTGACTTTATCTAAAGCCAAGGCTAAGTTGGTTAATGTCCAAAATAAGCTGCTTTACAAAACCTTGCCGGAACTTTTCGGGGCGATCGGCCGTGGTGAATTGACCGCCCACCAAGTAATTGACCAAATGTTCCCGGAAAAAGCCGCGCCGAAACCAGGCGAGATATTAGTCTCCCTGGATAAAAACCAAACTGTCTTGATCAACGGACAAAACCTCGCGGTCGATTTCGGAAATTGCTGTCAGCCCAAAGAAGGAGATCCAATCACGGCCCGAGTCGCTGACAACCATATCGTCGTGCATAAGAATGATTGCGCGGAATTAAAAAATACCGGTGCGGCCTACCTGATCAAGATCCAATGGGCCAAAGAAACTGAACAGCTCCCGCAAGCGACCTTGCTAGTGGAAAGCTTTTCCCGCAACGGATTACTGCGCGACGTGGCCGACGCCCTGGCGAAAGCGGAAATCAGCATTCTCTCTTTCTCAGTCAAACATCTGGTGGCGGGCGACCCCCGATTAATCGGGCAACTGACCGTGGAATACGAAAAAGCTAAAGACCTAGAAGAAGCTATGCAGGCTATCCGAAAGATCAAAAACATTATCTCGGTAAAGAAAGACAAATAGAAAAACCGCGCCGAAACGCGGTTTTTCTATTTTGGGAATTTTACATTTGTTCGCCGACAATCTTGCCCGCCACCGTCCGGAATTCATCCGGCGAATAGCAATCAATCACCAAACGGGCTCCTTTGGCCTTTTTCAACACTGTGACTTTCGCCCCTAGCTTCTCCCGCAGCTGCTCTTCAAAATCGGCGTAAAAAGGATCGCGGGCCGACGCGACTCGGGATCGCTGATGCTTCGGCACCAGATTCTCGGCGCCCCGAACATTTATTTTACCCCGTAATATTTCATTAAACATCCGCCGCTGTTCCGCTTCGGAGCGAGCGCCCAGGATTGCTTTGGCATGGCCGGTAGTAATCTTGCCCGCGGCCAGGGCCTCCTGGATTTCTTCCGGCAAGTCGAGCAGACGCAAAGTATTGGCAACCTGTTCCCGAGATTTGCCGACCCGGATAGCGACACCTTCCTGCGTTAGCTTAAAATCATCAATCAAGCGGCGGTAAGCGCGCGCTTTTTCCATAGGATTCAGGTCGGACCGATGCAAATTTTCTACGATCGCGATTTCTAATTTATCCTGGTCCGTCGCCTCTTTGACTATCGCCGGGACCTCAGCCAGTCCTGCTAATTTAGCCGCCCGGGAACGTCGCTCGCCGGCAATCAATTCAAAACCACCGTCGACCTTCGTGACCAACAACGGCTGCAAAACGCCATGTTTTCTGATTGATTCCGCCAAATCACGCAATTCATCTTCGGCAAAATGACGCCGCGGCTGATGCGGATTAGCGACAATTTTACTGACCGGAATAGAAACTACCGGGTTCTCGCCGGAACCAGTCTCCCCTGAATTATTTGTTTCTGTTTTGGTTTTGGTCGGGATCAGCGCTTCTAATCCCCGACCGAGTACCTGACGAGGCATAAATTTAGGTCAAAGGTCAAAAGTCAAAGGTAAAAAGTGTAACAATCGGACATATTACTTTTTACCTTTAACTTTTGACTTATTCCAGTCTCATCACCTCTTCCGCCAACTGGCGATAAGCCCGCGCCCCTTTGGACCAGGGATCATACTGACGGATCGTCAGCCCGTGGCTGGGCGCTTCCGACAAACGAACATTGCGCGGAATCACGGAATCAAAAATTTTGTTTGGGAAATGGCGATTCATTTCTTTCTGCACTTGAGCCGAAAGCTTGGTGCGTTTGTCATGCATGGTAATCACGGCACCCAAAACACGCAAACCGGGATTTAGATTTTTTTGCACGAGGTGAATCGTTTCCAGGAGCTGACCTAAACCTTCCAAGGCGTAGTATTCGCTTTGCACCGGGATCAACACGCTATCGGCCGCCACCAGGCTATTGACCGTCAAGATACCCAGCGAGGGCGGACAATCGATCAAGATATAATCATAGTCGTTGCGAATCCCGAGCAGAGATTCGCGCAAGCGCTCTTCTCTTTTTTCAGCGGAAACTAATTCGACATTAGCCGCGGCCAAAGACGGAGTTGAGGGAAAAACGCGCAAGTTTTGGATTGGGGTATTCTGAATCACCGTGGCGGCCTCCGCCCGTCCCGATAGCACTTCGTAAAGACCCGAGGTAAGCTGAGCCGGAATGACGCCTAAACCGCTAGTGGCATTACCCTGGGGATCGGAATCGACCACTAAAACATACTTACCTAATTCAGCTAAATAAGCGCCTAAATTAAGAACCGTCGTCGTCTTGCCCACGCCACCTTTTTGATTAACTAGCGCAATAATTTTGGCCATACAAAACCAAGAGCTTAACGGCTCAACTCCTACATTCTAACGCAAACATTCCCGGTTGACAAGCGCCTCTTTTTCCCCCATAATTGACCGTATTGAAGCTTTTATTAGTATTGTTATGACTAATCTGATAAAGAAAGAACCCAAAGTCGGCGTCGGTTTCGGGGTGATGATACTAAAAGGACGAAAAGTTTTACTGGGAAAAAGACACACCGATCCGAAAAAAGCAGACTCGGCTCTGCACGGCGAGGGAACCTGGACCATGCCCGGCGGCAAACTAGATTTTGGCGAAGAACTTCGAGATGGAGCCTATCGAGAAGTCCTCGAAGAAACAGGGATGAAAATCAATCGCTCCCGACTCCAGCTGATCAGCGTAGCTGACAATATCGTAGCTGATGCCCATTTTATGACGATTGGTTTTTTATGCCGCGATTTCAGTCACCAACCGGAGATTCGCGAACCCGAGGAGATCACTGAATGGCGCTGGTTCCCAATCAACCACCTTCCCCATCCAATGTATTTTCCTTCAGCCAAGATTATCAAACATTTTCAGTCCAAACAAGTATATTAATTTTGTTTTTTGCATTGTGCCCTATTTTTTAGCCGACGTGGCGGAACTGGCATACGCGTGCGACTCAAAATCGCATGGCCGCAAGGCCGTGTGGGTTCAACTCCCACCGTCGGCACCAACCTTGGACCAACCCTTCTTTTGTTTCAAGCTAGCTCAAGGCAGTCAAGATTAAGAAAAGATCGGCGCAGCGGCCGATTCTTTTTATTGCCTAAAAACTTGGCCAAAAAGTAAATTTAAGGTATAATTGTCTTGATTTTAACGTTTTATCTACATGGAACAAAAAACCGAGCACAAAAAAAACGGCAACGGAACAAAAAATATTCACAATGACCCACCGTTTGTTTCTAGAAAATTCTTGTTTGTTTCCTGGGAAAGTTTATCAGGCGATTTAGCTTGGTCCATTAAAAAAGAGGGGCACCAGGTCAAAGCTTACATCCAAGCCAACAGCGACCAAGACGTTTATGACGGCTTCCTGGAAAAAGTCCCGGACTGGAAAAAATATATCGATTGGGCTGACGTCATAGTCTTTGACGATATCGGATTCGGGCGGATCGCTGATCAGCTACGAGCCAAGGGCAAACTGGTCGTCGGCGGCAGCACCTATACCGACAAACTGGAAGAAGACCGGGAATTTGGCCAGGTTGAGATGAAAAACGCGGGATTGTCAATCCTGCCCCACTGGGAATTCGAGAGTTTTGACGCCGCGATAAAGTTCATTTCCGAGAATCCAGGCCGCTACGTTTTCAAGCCCTCCGGCAACACCGCTTCCGGCCAAAAAGGAATCCTGTTCCTCGGCCAGGAAGACGACGGCCGCGATTTGATTGAAATCATGGAGCAAAACAAAAAGGCCTGGGCGAAAAAAATAAAGAAATTCCAACTGCAAAAAATGGCCGTCGGCGTCGAAGTGGCCGTCGGCGCTTTCTTTAACGGAAAAGATTTTGTTTATCCGATCAACGTCAATTTTGAGCATAAAAAATTATTTCCGGGCGACATCGGACCTTACACCGGCGAGATGGGCACCTTGAATTATTTTTCGCCCGCCAACCAACTTTTCCACAGCACCCTGGAAAAATTAAAGCCCCAAATCGCTCAGTCCGGTTATGTCGGGTACATTGATATTAATTGTATTGCTAACGCCAAAGGCATTTACCCGCTCGAATTCACTTGCCGCTTCGGCTATCCTTTTATTTCCATCCAGATGGAAGGCATCGTCTCCCCCTTAGGCGACTTTTTTTACCGACTGGCCGCCGGACAAAACATCGAGCTCAAGACCAAAAAAGGATTCCAGATCGGGGTGTGCGTGGTAGTTCCCCCATTTCCGTTTGACGATATCAAAGAATCCTTTATTTACAAGGACCTGTCTATTTTGTTCAAAAAACCGAACCTGGAAGGCATTCATTTAGGTGACGTCAAAATGATTAATGGTGTTTGGGCCGTCGCCGGCAAAACCGGCTACGTCCTGGTAGTCACCGGATCCGGCCTCACGATAGAAGAAGCCCGGCACCAAGCCTATTCCCGGATAAAAAACGTCACCCTGCAGAATATGTATTACCGGACCGATATCGGCGAAAGATGGCAATTAGGTGATTCGGATAGGCTCCACCACTGGGGCTACTTGAGCAACGGATTGCCGCCCGACCACAAATAAAATCTGATGAAATCAGACGATAGTTTTTTTGTTTGTCCGCCGGAGTATCTATCCCTCCAAGCGAAACGCGCCCAGCTAAAAAAACAATGGCAACAGACACAGCGCGACCTGGGGCAAGTCATTTTCAGCTCCAGTTCTTTCGTTAACAAAACTCCGGGACTTGACTAAACAGAAATGCAGCTGCACCGGATCGAAGAACAAATCTACAACATTGACTAGATCCTAGACCGCGCCCGGCTGATTAGTGACGCCGGCCAACTTGATCCGAATCTGGTGACAGTATATTCTCTGGTAGATGCCGAAAATACCGGAAACCATCAGTGCCTGTCATTTTACCTCCAGCATATTTTTCAACCCCAAAACAATCCTCTGATCATTACGCCCGCCTCCCCCACGGCCGCCAGCTCCTAAATAAAAAAACGGGGACCTGGTAAAGATTGCTCTCCCCGATAAAAAATAAAACCTAAAAATAAAAAAGATAAAAAAGGGATTTGACAGTCAACAGATAATTTCCTAGAATTTAAGCAATGACGGCTCGCCGGCTCATGGTTCACTGAATCCTGGGCCAAGGAGGGAACACCTATGCGTGTCGGAAGTTATCAACAAAAGCAATCGGAGGAAACAACCGGGTGCTGACCCAAGGAGGGTAAGAACCCCCATTCCCCCGAGAAAGAAAGTGCTCTGCACCAAACTCTTTCTCGGGGCTGTTTTTATTTTCGCAAAAATTTAGCCATTTTCGGCACATCCGACGGCTTGCCGAAATCAAGCCAGGGGTCAGCGCACACCGCCACTCTTATCGGGTGTTTTTTTGTTAGCGTCGAAGCCGCCGTGGTAATCATGTATTCGCCGTTTTTGGGCGACGGGCCAAGTTTTTCTAAGACCGGAAATATTTCTTGATAAAAAGTATACAGCCCGCTATTGCCTAAATTGAGACCAGGGCTCGCCTGCTTTTCCCGAATTTTCACTAAACTCTTGGCCGGCGTCTGCTCAATACTGCCATATAAATCCCAACGCTCGGTGAGCATTCCAAAAATAGTTGATTGTTTGGCCGCCCGGGCCGCTTTTAGATCATTGACCCCGTATAAATTATCGGCCATCAAATAAACGAACGGCTCATTGCCTAGCGCTGATTGGGCGGCCAGCACCGGTATCGCCGTGCCGTATTTTGATTCCGGAAAGACCCCGAACTGGTCAACCAATGTCAAATCAAACTGTTTTTTATGTTGCCGAGCGAATTCGATAAATTTTTCCCGATGCCGACCAATCACCACAACAATCTTTTTAAATCCGGCTTTTTTGATATTGGCCAGCAAATAGCTCAAAAAAGGGCGACCTAAAACATTGATCAAGTGTTTGGGCTTGTTTTTGGCCAGATGTTTCATCCGCGTGCCGTTGCCGGCCGCAGCAATAACAATGGTATCAATCATCATAAGTCAAAAGTCAAAGGTAAAAAGATTCTGCTCATTCTACCGTGACGCTCTTGGCCAGATTTCGTGGCTTATCGACATCGCGGCCGAGAGCGACCGCAACGTGATAAGCAAATAATTGCAGAGGAATAACCGTCAGGATCGGTGACAGCATCTCGATCGTCTCGGGGATATAGATAACATCATCGACTAAGCCGGCCATTTCTCGGTCACCGGCGGTGGCAATGACAATCACTTTCCCCCGCCGCGCCTGGATTTCCTTGATATTGCTTAGCATCTTATCCCGTACGCTGTCGTTGGGCACGATGGCCATGGTCGGAAAATTTTCGTCAATTAGTGCCAGCGGGCCGTGCTTCATTTCACCAGCACCGTAGCCTTCGGCGTGGATATAAGAAATTTCCTTCAGTTTCAAAGCTCCTTCCAGCGCAATCGGAAAATTATACTTGCGCCCGAGAAAAAGGAAATTTTTGGCAGCCGCGTATTTTCGGGCGATTTTTTTGATATTTTCATTCTGCTTTAGAACTTCCTTGACTTGTCCTGGAATTTTTTGCAGCGCTTCCGCAATTTGACGGCCGTGTGATTCAGTCAGTTGCCTCTGACGACCGAGAAAAAGCGATAGCAAGGCCAGAACCGTCAATTGAGAAGTAAAAGCCTTGGTAGAGGCCACGCCAATTTCCGGCCCGGCATGATTATAAATCCCGGCGTCGGTTTCGCGGGCAATGGTCGAACCGACCGTATTAACGATTCCCAGGGCCAGTACGCCTTTCCGCTTCGCTTCCCGGACCGCGGCCAAGGTGTCCGCTGTTTCACCGGATTGGCTGATGGCCAGCACCAAAGAATGTTTGGAATCCAGCACCGGCGAGCGATAACGAAATTCCGAGGCAAATTCCGTTTCGGTTTCGATCCCGCCCTGTTCTTCCAGCATGTACTCGCCGACCATGCCGGAATACAAGGCAGTGCCGCAGGCGATAATTTTTATATTTTTTTTCTTGCGTAAAACATCTTCGTAATCGCGGATGCCGCCGAGCATCGACAAACCTTCTTCGGAAATAAGACGCCCGCGCATGCTGTCCCGGATAGAATTAGGCTGTTCGAAAATTTCCTTGAGCATGAAATGGGGATAGCCACCTTTTTCCGCTTCTTTCAAATCCCATTCGATTTCAGTGGCCTCTTTTCTGATGCGACCATTGGTTTGAATTGAAGAAATCTGATAATTCTGTTCTTTCAGCACGGCCATCTCGCCGTCATCTAAATAGATTACCTGCTTGGTATGTGAAATTATCGGAGCCGCGTCGGAAGCGACGATGAATTCCTTTTCACCCAGCCCGATGCCGAGCGGACTGCCCTTGCGCGCCACCACTATTTTTCCTGGATCCCGATTGGAAATCACCGCGATACCGTAAGTGCCGGACACGTCACGGAGCGCCGTCCGCACCGCCTTTTCCAGATCACCCTCAAAATATTCCTCAATCAGGTGCGCCAATATTTCGGTATCGGTTTCCGAGCGAAAAACATGGCCCTTTTTCTCTAAACGATGCTTCAACGATAAATAATTTTCCACGATGCCATTATGCACGACAAAAATTTCACCGTCGCAATCGGTATGGGGATGTGCGTTAGTTTCGTTCGGCTCGCCGTGAGTCGCCCAACGAGTATGAGCGATTCCGACCGTCCCGCGGCCGCTGGAGCAGGACACTTTTTGGGCTAAGTCCCCGATTACTGAATTTTTGCCTTCGCGCTTTACCTTAGCCACATAAGTTTTATCGCCGTCCACCAAAGCCAACCCGGCCGAATCATAACCGCGGTATTCCAGGCGCTTCAAGCCTTCTAATAAAATTTTAGGCACATCCTCTTTTTGGCCGATGTAAGCTACAATGCCACACATGTTTTTAAGTCAAAAGTAAAAAGTCAAAAGTAAAAAGGTGAATCTTTTGACTTTTGACCTTTGACTATTGACTTTATCAAAGTGCTTCCCACAGCCTTCTAAATATCAATTTCTGCGTCTCGGCGCTGGCTCGGTCCTCAATAATAACGCCCAGCGGTTGGCCTTTGGCATCTAAAGTGACAAACGATATTTTGGGACCGTAAATAACCATATAGCTGGAATCTTCGGCCGCTTTTTCGGAAAGCCACTTGCGCTCATCCAAGCCTCGCAATTCTCCGCCCGGGCCAATAGCCACCACTTTGACCTTGATCCCCGCCTTGATCCGTTGTTCGGAAAAATCCGGAAAATCCTTATAAATGATTTGGCGCTTGCCCTTGGTCGAATAAACAAAATATTCTTTGCCTGTTTCTTGGGCAGTCACCGCCAAGACATCGCGAAGCATTTCGCTGACTTCTTTGGTTCCCTCGTAATACTTGATCTTGGGCCGGCTGCCATGCGCCGAAAAAAGCGAACGCAATTCCGGAATAGCCGAGGCAACTTCGACCCGTTGTTCCTCGAGCTGTTTTTCTTGGCGTTTTAACAGCTCTTTGATTTTTTCCGGATCTTCCGCGGCGAATAATTTACCTTTACCCCGCTGGTAATAAGAAGCCAGTCCTTGGGCAATAAACTTTTTGAGAATATTAAAAACAGTCCCCCGGCCGATGCCGGTGTCGGCCGCAATCAAGCGCACTGACGTGGGACTTTTTTCCAGTAAATTAAGATAGACGTTTATCTCGTCACCGCTGAAGCCGATTTTTTTGAGGGTGTCGGAGATCATAGTAACAAGGCAAAAGGTAAAGGGCAAAAGGTAAAATCTTATAATTTTACGTTTTACGCTTTACATTTTACGTCATAAACTGGAAGAGAGAGGAAGAGGTGTAAGATTGCGGGGCGATGGGTAAGTGGGTGGAGCTGGCGGAGGAGGTCAGTCGGTGGGGTGGCGGGGTGAGTGTGTCGCAATCTTAGATTCTTCTCTCTCTCTAGTGGTCCGTTTGGGGCGGAGATCTTTCAAGCTGACGCTTGATCGTTCTCGACGACCCGTCACGGGTTGAAGTTCTACTTCAGAGGTTGGTTTCCCAACTCTTTTTCGAACCTTATTCTTCCCTCCCTTTCTACCTTCATTATACACGAACGAAATAACCTGTCAAGCCTTTTTTGGACATTTTTATATAGATAAAAATGGCTTATTTAAGCACAAATATCGCGTGCACCAGAAAAATGTCAAAGATAATAGTTGTCCACAGTATGCTCGCCAACACCCCGAGGCACCAAGAGAGGCAGAAAGAAAGGTAAAAAACTCCCCTATTGAGAGGGACATTTGAAGCAAAAAAACACCCCTGCAAGATTGATCTTGTCATATCTTACAGGGGTTATGGGCATTCTACAGGTGGTAACGATGACTCAAGCGGAAAGCCTCGGCGATCAGTCGAAATTTTTTAATCTGCTGACGAACAGCCGGAACCCTCTTCGACAAGCGAGCCAATAGGGCTGGCAAACCAGAATACACCAGCAGCAAGTAATCAGAGGAAAGGATAGTTGCGCCATTATTCATTTCCCATATCTCCCCTTCCTTAACGGACTGGCTGTCATCGTGGTCTCTGACACATAACCAGACATGCAGGCCTCGCCAATTGTCAGCAACAGAGACCTGGAAATAATATTCGTTGTCCAACGTAACACGACATTCCACTGCACGTGGCTTGAGCGTCCGATTTTCAAACGGCTTGATAAACAACGAAACGAACGTGTTTATGACCCGCTTCATCTCATTGGCCGCTTCCGCTCCTTCTACACTCTCTTCCAAGATCAAAGCCCAATTTTGATTACTCACGTCGTCCTCCTTTCCCGTATCCGGGAGGGCCATATCTGGCCGGATGGTGCCACGCGGTATGCGCGACTGATTATATTTGCATAAACGGAAACTACTGTCAAGCGTCATTCCTATATCAAAGCGAGGCCCCGAAGAGCCTCGCCAGAGTGCATATTGATCTTATTTAACCACTATATTGACCAACCGTCCGGGCACGTAGATTTCTTTCACGATTTTCTTACCGCTCATCCACCGTTTTACTTTCTCCGATTCCCGAACTAGTTTTAGCGCCGCGTCTTTATCTATTTCGGCGTCGATGGCCATCTTGTCCCGAACTTTTCCGTTAATTTGCACGACCAATTGGACTTTGGCGGATTTAATAATCGCTTCATCGTATTTAGGCCAAGGCACGGTAAAAACACTTTCTCGATGTCCTAATTTTTGCCATAACTCTTCCGCGATATGCGGCGCAAAGGGCGATAAAATCTGAATAAATTTTTCCCAGATCGGCTTCGCCTGATCCAACGCGATTTTTTCAATCTGCTGTTTTTCCAATTCATTCAGCAAAATCATCATCGCCGAGATGGCGGTATTGAATCGGAAGCCATCGATATCTTCGGTAACTTTTTTAATTGTCTTATGCAAAGGCAATTGCAGGGCCGGGGAAATTTTACTATCGGTTTCTTTACTCGACAATTGAGCCGACAGCATGCTCCAAATCCGTTCCAAAAATCGCCGCACGCCAATTATTCCCTTGGTATCCCAAGGTTTCGCATCGGCAAACGGCCCCATGAACATTTCGTACAAACGAAAAGTATCGGCGCCGTATTCAGCCACCACGTCATCGGGATTAATGACATTGCCGCGGGATTTCGACATTTTCACACCGTCTTCACCGAGAATCAAACCCTGATTCATTAATTTAATGAAAGGTTCCGGATGATCGACATAGCCGTCGTCGTAAAGCACCTTGTGCCAAAACCGGGCATAGAGCAGATGCAGGACCGCGTGTTCCGCTCCCCCGACATAGAGATCCACCGGACACCAGTATTGCATCTTTTTCTTGTCGAAAATTTGCTTATCATTGTGCGGATCCAAATAACGCAAATAATACCAGCATGAGCCCGCCCACTGGGGCATGGTATTGGTTTCCCGTTTAGCTTGCGAGCCGCATTCCGGACATTTGGTATTGACCCAGTCGGCAATCGTCGCCAGCGGCGACTCCCCCGTTCCGGTCGGCTCGTATTTCTCTACTTCGGGCAGTAATACCGGCAAATCTTTTTCCGGAACCGGCACCACGCCGCAATGCGGGCAATGTATGATTGGAATCGGCTCGCCCCAATAGCGCTGGCGCGAAAAAACCCAGTCGTGGAGCTTGTAATTCGTCATCGGCTTACCGGTTTTCTGCTTGATCAAATATTTTCCAAGTTTTTCTTTGGCCGCCTTGGTGTCCAGTCCATTGATCATTTCGGAATTTACCGATCGCCCTTCGCCAATGAAAGCTTCGTTTTGGTTCCAAAATCGCTCAAAACCGACCAGGTTGTAGGGATGGGTTATTTTCTGGATCACTTCTTCCTTGGTCAGCCAAACTACTTCCGCTCGATCGGCTTCCTCCGGCGTCACATCATCTTGGACTTCATCCACTAATTCCAAAAGTACCGGCTGATCCTCTCTCCCGCGCCAGATTTTCTTGTTTTCCGCGTAAAAATGCGACTCGATCAACCCGCCCAATTTTCGCACCGCCTTGGCTTCAAAGCCGGTTTCTTCCATGGCTTCACGCTCGGCCGCTTGCTCGGGCGTCTCGCCCGGCTCGATTCCGCCAACCGGCGGCGCGATCCAGCCGAACTTTTTCCATTTGACGCATAAATATTTTTTATCACTTTTGCGCTGAATGATCACCGAGACCGTGGATCGTTTTTCTTCTGAGTCATGATTTTCTCCATATACCGGTCGCACCACGTCAATTATCGGCAAATTATACTTTTTCGCGAACACCCAATCTCTGTCATCATGCGCCGGCACGCACATAATCGCTCCGGCCGCATAATTCATCATGACATAATCCGCCACCCAGATTGGGATTTCTTTACCGTTCACCGGATTTATGGCGTAGGCACCGGTGAAAACTCCGGTTTTATCTTTCTCCAGTTCGGTGCGTTCCAAATCAGACTTCGCTTGAGCCATCGCCTGGTAAGCCTCGACTTGCCTTTTTTGTTCGGCCGTGACTATTTTCGGGACCAAAGGATGCTCGGGTGAAATCGCTAAAAACGTCGCCCCATAAAGAGTGTCGACTCTAGTAGTAAATACATTTAAATGTACTTTTGACTTTTGACCTTTGACTTTTGACTTATTTGCAACCTCAAATTTAATTTCGAAGCCCTCTGATTTTCCGATCCAATTCCTCTGCATTTCTTTAATCCGCTCCGGCCAATCAAGTAAATCAACGTCTTTCAATAAGCGGTCGGCGTATTCCGTGATTCTCAAAAGCCACTGCTTCATGTTCTTGCGTTCCACCTTGGCGTGACAGCGATCACATTCTCCGTTGACCACCTCTTCATTGGCCAAGCCGGTTTTGCAGCTCGGACACCAGTTTATCGGTACCGTATCTTCATAAGCCAAACCTTTTTTGAAAAGCTGTAAAAATATCCACTGGGTCCATCGATAATAGCCTGGATCGGTCGTGTTCACTTCCCTGTCCCAATCATAACTAAAACCAAGCCGCTTGATCTGCTCTCGAAAATGATCAATGTTCTTTTTGGTCACCATTTTCGGGTGCAACTTTTTCTTGATGGCGTAGTTTTCGGCCGGCAAGCCGAAAGCGTCCCAGCCCATCGGGTGCAAGACATTGTAGCCTTTGGCGCGCAGATAGCGAGAATAGATGTCGGTGGCCGTGTAGCCTTCCGGATGCCCGACATGAAGTCCTTCGCCGGAAGGATACGGGAACATATCCAAACAATAAAACTTCGGCTTCGGCGAAAAATCTTCCGCCCGATAAAGATGGATTTTCTCCCACTCTGACTGCCATTTCTTTTCGATTGTTTTGTGGTCGTAGGGCATAATTAAAAGTCAAATGTCAAAATTATACATTAAAAAATTTTTCGGCATTTTTAGTCGTGGCGCGAGTTACATCCTCAAAACTGATTCCTTTGATCTCGGCGATTTTTTCCGCCACGTCTTTGACGTAAGCCGGCTCGCATCTCTGACCTCTGATGCGCTGGGGAGCCAAGAAAGGGCAATCGGTTTCCACCATAATTCGCTCCAAGGGCACCGCTTTAATGACCTCCGACAGGATAGCGGTCTTAGGAAAGGTAATGATTCCAGTAAATGAGATCATAAAGCCTAGCTCGAGAAACCGCTTGGCCCATTCAACGGTGCCGCTATAGCAGTGTACCACGCCACGCAATTTCAGTGATTTAACCATTTCGTAAACATCGTCATACGCGTCGCGAATATGTAGAATAACCGGCAATTTTAGTTCTTGTGCTATTGTCAATTGCGATTGAAACAATTGCTTCTGTTCTTCCTTCGTATTCTCCCCCCGCCTTTGGCGGGGCTCCGCTGGAAGCGGTGGCATCTTGAAATAATCCAGTCCGATCTCTCCGATCGCCACTGCTTTTGGCCCAATAGCCAAAGTTTTAACTCGGGCTAGCCACTTCGGATCTTTCAACTGAGCGGTATCATGCGGGTGAATTCCGGCCGCGTGCCAGATATTGTCATGGCTGGCCGCTATCTGCTTTACTTTATCGAAGTCCTTCGCGTAAGAAGTTATGTTGACGATTTTTTCCACGCCCGCCTGCCGCGCACGTTCAATCACCGCTTCCCGATCAGCGTCGAAACTGGCGAAATCAAGATGGGCATGGGTGTCGATGAGCATAAATATAGATTCTTAGCCGCCGGACTAAAGTCCGGTAGAGAAATTATCAGTATTCTATTTCTCCATCCTTGGAAACAAAATCTTGATATCGGCCACCGGCTGACCGGCGCCCAGTTGCTTCCGGCAATCGGCGATTGAGGTCAAGCTCGTTCCGCCGAGCGCCTGTTTTATCTTTTCCGCACTACCCGGCAGGAAAGGCGCCAGAGCACCGCTAAGTTGCTGTAAGCTGAAAAGCAGATCATACATCACGGCGGAAAGCTCCTCTTTCTCCCCCTCTTTGGCCAGCTTCCAAGGGGCCGTGCGATCAACATAAGTATTGAGCGTGTTAACAAAACGCAAAATTCCGGTCAAACACTCAAACGGTTCAAATTGGTCTTCCAAATGCTTTTTCACTTGTGACCAGAGGTACTGACTGTCAAACTCGCTGAACTTGCCGTTTTGGAGCGGCAACTCGCTGTCCGGCCGGCCGGTTTTCGGCACCTGGCCGCCGAAAAATTTCTGGGTCATCTTCAGCACGCGGCTGACCAGATTGCCTAAATTATTAGCCAACTCGGCATTATATTTCTCCACAAAACGCCCTTCCTGAATATCACCGTCAAAACCAAAAGGAAATTGCGAGAGCAATAAATACCTGGTTGCATCGGTACCAAACTTCTTAACCAGATCATTGGAATCAATGACATTGCCGACCGTCTTGCTCATTTTTTCACCGTTGATAGTGAAAAATCCATGGGCAAAAATGTTTTTCGGCACCGGCAACCCCGCCGCGAGCAACATAGCCGGCCAATAAATGACATGAAATTTCAAAATATCCTTGGCCATGAGCTGCATATCAGCGGGCCAAAATTCTCGGTACCGCTTCCCGTCGTGCTCATAGTCCAGCGCGGTCAAATAATTCGACAGCGCGTCTACCCAGACATAAATTGTTTGTTTCTGATCAAAAGGAACCGGAATGCCCCAGCTTACTTTTTGGCGCGAAGCCGAAAAATCTTTCAATTCCTGATCAAACAATCCCAACGCCTCGTTGCGCTTGGTCGCCGGCCAGATCTTGATCTCCCCGCGGTCAATCAACTGCCTGATTTTCGGCAAATAAGCTGAAAGTTTGAAAAACCAATTTTCTTCTTCAATCAATTCCGGTTTACGCTTGTGGTCGGGGCAAAAACCGTTGACCAGTTCTTTTTCCGTAATAAATTTTTCACAGCCGGTGCAATACAGCCCTTGGTATTTGCCCTGATAAAGAGCTCCCTTCTCCCGTAAGACCGACATAAATTTCTGCGCCCCGCTGACGTGACGAGGCTCGGTCGTCCGGATGAAATCGTCGAAAGAAATATCGAGGTTTTTCCAGGCCAATTTGAACCGCTCGGCCTGTTGGTCGACAAATGCCTGCGGCTCTAAACCGGCCTTTTGCGCCGCCGCCGCCACTTTGGCGCCATGCTCGTCCAACCCCGTCAAAAACCAGGTCGCCTCGCCCTGGAGCCGATGGTAGCGCGCCAAAACATCCGCGGCAATCGTCGTATAGGCGTGCCCGATATGCGGCTTGTCATTGGCGTAATAAATTGGCGTGGTGACGTAATACTTTGCCATAATTCAAAATTCATAACGCAAAACGCAAAATTAATTTTTTCCTTGCGTTTTGCATTACTACGACGATCTCCCCCAAGACTTCCTTACGTTTCTTGAGATTATCTAATGCCTCAGAGACTGAACCCCGTATTGTTTCTTCAAATTTTTTAGTCAGCTCGCGGCAAATGACTACCCGCAAATCTTTGGACAACGCCGCCAATTCTTCCAAGGTTTTTACGATCCGGTGGGGCGATTCATAAAAAATCACAGTTTTGTCTTCGCCGATCATCTGCTGCATAATTTTCTGCCGACCGTGCTTGCGCGGCAGGAAACCGTAAAAAGCGAAGCGATCAACCGGAAAACCGGAAACAGCGGCCGCCGACAATACCGCCGAGGCGCCGGGAATCGGCCGGACGTCAATGCCCGCCGTCACGGCCGCGGCCACCAAAATCGTCCCCGGGTCGGAAATACAAGGCGTCCCCGCTTCCGAAACCAGCGCGATGTTTTTGCCGGCCTGAAGCTGCGCAATCAACCAATCAATCTTCGTCGGCGCCGAGTGCTGGAAAAAACTGACCAGCGGTGTTTTGATTTCGAAATGAGCGCATAATTTTTGGGTCGTCCGAGTATCTTCGCAAGCAATCAAATCGACCGATTTCAAAATATCCAGCGCCCGGCTGGTGATATCGGCCAAATTACCGATTGGCGTGCTGACAACATACAGAGTACTCATAATGAAGCCAATTATATCGCTTTAGCTGATTTTTGGCAAAAAAATACCCCGAGCGCTACGGAAACGCTCAGGGTAACCAGGCCGGCTTATTTTTTGGATTTCCGGCGTACATACGCAACGGCAATGCAGGAGAAGAGAGAGAGTAAGCCGAATGCAATCAGCCCCGTTATTCCGCCGCAAATGACCGAATTAAACAGTACCCCAATGTACGAGCCAACCTCAGCAAATGACAGTTTGACTTCCAGATGATCGGGAGGTTTCAAGACCGCGCCAGCAATGAAATTTTGCCGGAAAATAGACTGTTCGGAGACTCTTGTGGAACAGCTCCAGGGAATCCTGGCTTGATAAACCGCCCCGCAAAATTCGGTCGGGAAACCGAAATAGTAAACGGACCAATGTGCGTACCCCTGATTAGGTTCATCGACGATGCAGTAGAGCACTTTCCCGATTGCGCCCTCTTGGTTCTTTTGCTGGAATGCATCAAACGTGATTTTAACCGTCGGCGTATTCCGCATCGAATCAAAATCCACGGTTTCAAGAGCTCCAGACGGAATCTCGATCGGGATTTCGACCAGATAATCCTGCTGTTCTGCCTCATTCGGAAGCCAGGCTAAAAAGCAGAAAATGGCAATGCTGAGTCCCGCTCCAACTGCAAAAACGACTCTATTATTTTCCTTTTGCATTTAAACCTCCTTTCGCAAAAGAACATCCCCCGATCCTACACCTGGTTGCGTTTTTGTCAAGCAGGCACTCCTTCGCTAATCTATAAATTTTCTAACAAAAAACGCCCTCGGTTAGGACCGAAGGCGTTTTCGAAAAAAGAAGCCCCTAGCCCAGTTTCTCCGCTACCTTGTTGACGATATCACGGACTGTCTCAAGCTGGTTAGTTTCCTCTTCCGAAAAGTCGACATCGAATTCATCTTGAACAGCCGTTACCAGATAAATGAGGTCATTCTCTGCCAGGCCGAGATTATCCAAGTGACTGGCTTCACTGACCAGGCTTTCGTCGAGAAACATTACCCTCGCTACCAAAGAGACCACGAGCTGTATAATTTCCTGGCGATCCATAAGACCCTCCTTTCGTGCCTATCAAAAAGGCGATAAGGCAACCATATATCATAGCAGAAATTATGAAATTTACAAGTATTCGGCTTCATCTCATAAGAAAAAAGCCCTCGGTTAGGACCGAAGGCAGGGGGCAAAATGTTTCCGTCTTTCAGGTGATTCTTTTTTGAATGCAGGCCACGAGATCATTGATCGTCTTGAGTCCTTCAATCTCGGTATCAGGGATATCAATATCGAAATGATTCTCTATTCCCATGACGAACTTGATGAGATCGAGGGAATCAAAGGCCAAGTCCGCCAGATCAGATTCTGGCTGGACAGCGGAAAAAGCCGGTTCGTTCTTTATCTCGCGAATGACCTCCAAAATTGGAGCAAACAACGCCGCTTGAGAGTTTTTCTTTTCCGCGACCTTGTCGACGACTTCTTTTATCGTCTTGATTTTGAGAGCCTCTTCATCAGGAATCTCGATCGTGAAGGCGTCTTGGATCGCCATAAGTAACGACACCTCGTCCAACGAATCAGCTCCCAGATCAGCTTGCAACGAGCTTTCTTCGAGAATCCCATCCTCCTCAATAAAGAGTGTTTCGGCCACGACCTTCCGCACCGTCTTTAGAATTTCTTGACGCGTCATCATAACCTCCTTGAAAATTGTCCTTTCAGCCCAGCTACCACCGCAAAAGCCAACGCCTAATAATAAACTATTATTTGATTTTGGCAAGCCCGGGCAACAAAAAAACACCCGAGGGCGAATTAAATAAGCGCTCTATTTTTTCGATTCCGCGGCCGGCCGGTCCTCCGGAGAAAATTTTTGCAATGCATCATGCTCCTTGTTCACCCGGTAATCGTAGAAATCCTTAACGAAAACCGAGAGCGCCGTGGCGGCCGGCACCGACAAGACAACGCCTAAGATTCCGCCCAGCTTGTAACCGACCAGCAAGGCCAAAATGACGAAAACCGGATTAAGCCCCACCGCTTTCTGCATGACTTTCGGGACCAAAATATGATTTTCCACCTGCTGGATAACAATATAAAGAATCAAGACAAACAAAGCCAGGATCGGTGATTGCACAAAGGAAATTATTAAGGCGGGAATAATCGCGATCGGAATACCGATAATCGGGATGATTTCCAAGAGGCCGGCCAAGATAGCCAAAATCAAGGCGTAATCAACTCCCATCAGCCACAAGCCGACATAAGTCAGCACGCCGACAAACAGCATTAGAATCATCTGCCCGCGCAGCCACTCGCCCATTTTATTTTGAACCCGCTCGACCAGATACATGAAGTAGGGACGATATTTCCTGGGAGTCAGCGATTCGACAAACTGCTTAATCCCCCGCTCCTGGGCAACCAAGTAAGCGGAAAGCACCACAATCGTAATCAGAGTCAAAATACCGTTAAAGGCCCCCGTGACACCGGATACGGCCCCCTGGGCCACGGTCCCCAAGCGATCACCCACCGACTGTAGGAAGCTTTTGGAACTGTCAATCAGATTATAACGGACCGCAAAGTCCTTGATGTTTTCAAACTGGTCCAGAATGGACGGGAAATTATTCGAGAGTTGATCAATCTGGTTTTTTACCGGCGGGATCATCAGAAAGACAATCAAGCCGATCAGGCCGAAGATGACAATCAATATGGCCAAAACGCTAGACCAGCGCGGGACCTTATATTTTTGCAATTTATCAACTATCGGATCGAGCGCCGCCGCAATAACCAGCGCGATAAACAAGGCAATCAAAACATCGCGTAGCACATAAACTAAAACTACGCCCAACACAATAATGACGATCTTGAAAATCGCCCGGGTCGAAACACTGTGCTCAACTTCTCGCTTCTGGAACATAAAAAACACTTAAGCTATTAATGGCGATATAATAACAACTTTACCGCAAAATGTCAATATCAGGCGCTGAAACGCGTCAGCCGGTCAAATTTTTGTTTGTCTTTGAACGGTCCGATCAAGGCCATATTTAAATGGCTTTCGGTGATGAGATCGGCGGCTACCCGTTTGACATCAGCCGCGGTCACCCGATCGATTTCCTGGAATTTTTCCGGCACCGTCTTGATCTTTTTTTCCATAAGGTGCTGCCGCAATTGCCAATTGATCAAGTTCTCCGAATCCTCCATTTGGATCGCCAAGTGGCCTTTTAGGTATTCCTTGGCCCGGCTTAATTCTTCCGACTTAACAGGCTGGCGGGTGATCTTCCGCAACTCGGCCATAATTAATTTCAAGGCTAATTCTACCCGCTTGGTGTCCAAGCCCGATTGGATCAAGAAAACGCCGGTATCGGAGTACTGCCCGGTCAAAGTCCTAATGTAATAAGCTAAGCCGTGCTTTTCCCGAACTACGGAAAAAAGCCGGGAGCTCATATTGCCGCCCAGAATAGTCGCCAATACTTCCTGCGCCATCAAGTCGGGATGGGTATAAGAGTACGCCGGAAAACCAAGGCCCAAATGGGTCTGCTCGCTGTCGCGATAAGCCAAATGAATCTCGCGGCGGCTAAATTTCAGATCAACCGGCTTAGGCACGCTGGGCTGCCCGGCAACCATTTTGCCGAAATATTTATTGACCAAGGCATAGCCGTCTTTCGGAGTTACGGCTCCGGCCAAGCCGATCACCGCGTTTCCCGCCTGGTAATGTTTTTTGACGTAGGCGGTAAAATCCTGCCGCTGCATTTCACGGATGGTCTGCCTAGTTCCGGCCGTATCCCAACCGATCGGCTGATCTCCCAGCAAGACAATTTCAAATAAATCCTCGATATGGATCATCGGGTTATCCTCCCGCATGTTGATCTCTTCCAAGATTACGCCCTTTTCCCGGTTGATTTCCGCCGCGGCAAATTTAGAATGCAGAAGCATGTCCGACAAAATTTCGATGGCCCGTTCCAGGTGTTTGGCGTTGACCTTGATGTAATAACCCGTCGCGTCTTTGGAAGTAAAGGCGTTACTGACCCCGCCGAGCGAATCAATCGCCCGGGTCAGCGTCTGGGCGTCGGGACGCTTAGTCGTTCCTTTGAACATCATGTGTTCGATAAAATGCGACAACCCCCGAATGGGCGAATGCTCATAGCGCGATCCGATCCCGAACATGACCAAAACAGTGACTACTTGGGTTTCTTTCAAGGGAGAGATGATAACCGGCAGACCGTTGGTCAGCTTTTCTTTTTTAAACATGTGGTTTTAATATCTTTCTTAAACGAACGATAACCGGCTGCAGTGACTGCGCCGATCCGTATTGATCAATATATTTACGGGCGCGCTGGAAATTACCCCGGGCGGCCAATTCAATGACTTTATTGAATAATTCCCGCGCGGCGGGCACAATTCGATCCAGGTCAACCGAGATACACCCCTGCGACACCCGCAAGGCTTTGGCCTGCAGCAAATAATTGAATTTGACTATCGCTGACTGGCTGTAGCTTTCGCGCGCTTTTATTGTTTCCGCCAAAATGATATCGACGAAATTAATGGAGAAAATAGCCAAAATGGCCGCCTGCTTCTGGCTGGCCGTGAAAATATTTTTTTTCGTCAAAAAATCAACCCACAAAATCGGCAATAAATAGGCTTTTAATTCTTCAAACACTGAAAAATATTTTTCCAGGTCGCTTTCTTTTTCATACCGGCCGATATTATGGCTGATCTCATGCATCATGGCTACGGTAAAAAAACCGGCCAATAATTTATCCTGGCTAATCTGGCCGACAGCTTCCGGGAAAACCTCTTGGGCAATCGGCCAAGCCTGTTTTAGGCAGGCGCGTTCCTGTCCTTCTTTGATGATCGTCTGACGGGCGCCAACAGTCTCCCGCACCCGCAAATCGTTGGGCAAATTCCAAGCGCGCAATTCCATCTCGGCCATCATACCTTCGTGCTTAACCGTCCGATAAACCGCGGCTTGCAGTTTGGGGAAGACTTTGGGCGGCGCGGGAAAAACCAACGTACTTTTGAAATCTTCTAAGGTCTCCAGCGGACGAGTAATCGTCGCCGTCAGGGCCTCGTCTTTCAAAAAAATTCCGGCATTGAATCCCCCCTTGATACCGACCAAACGATCCATGTACGGCTCATCGTAAGTAAACGGGAAATTAATGGCGTAGTCTTGGGTCCGGACCCATTCGGTCATCATCAGCCAATAGTCGGCTGTACTGCCGCTAGTCAAGCAACGGCTTAACGATTCCAGATAGCGGCGGAAAGATTCGTCATCGGACAAATCCCGCGCTTCGGCCACGAGTTTTTTGATACGCGCATATTCCTCCTGGTATTTTTCGTTATAAGGGATCGCCACCAAGCGGCTGGCATTCATCCTTTCCACGATCGTGTCAAAGCGCTTTAATTCCGGATCCCGGATGGCGGCCTGATCGAATTCTTCCCGAGTGATATCCGGCGGATACAAATTGCCCGAGGGATAAGCCTGATTTTTCTGTTTGAGATAAATCTGCCCGATAATACCAACAACTACCGCCAGCTTGTCGATAATTTGCTGCTCGCGATCAGAAAGATTCACGGCCGAATCTGATTTGCCCATATAATAAATTAAATAGTTCGAAAACGAATTCCCAGATACGCCGGCAGTTGATCGATTTTTACCCGTTCCTGTTTCATGGAATCTCGGTCCCGCACCGTCACGGTCGCGTCCTTCAGGGAATCGAAATCAACGGTAACACAGAAAGGAGTGCCGATCTCGTCCTGGCGCCGGTACAGCTTACCGATACTGCCGGTATCGTCATACATCGTGCGATATTGCCCTTTCAGCTGATCAAAAACCTTCCGCGCCAAATCAACCAGCTCTGACTTATTGCGCGCCAAGGGGAAAACCGCCACCTTGACCGGGGCAACCCGGGGATTGAATTTCAGAACCACTCGCTGGCCGTCTTTCACTTTTTCTTCGGTATAGGCTTCAAGCAACAAGGCTAAAACCGTCCGGTCGACGCCGAAAGTCGGCTCGATGACATGGGGTACTATTTTTTGATTAGCCTGGGCGTCAAAGTATTCCAGAGACTGGCCGCTATTTTTGGCGTGCTGCTGCAAATCAAAATCAGTGCGATAAGCC
>CALEFQ010000012.1 GCA_937877125.1 uncultured bacterium
CACTGCTCATTCAAGACTAAATTCCGGTTATGACAAAAAGGACAGCGGAAATTACAGCCAGCCAAAAAAATTGTCGTGGCAATTTTGCCCGGATAATCAATGAAAGTGGTCTTTTGGATACCGCTGATAATCATGGTTCGCAAGCAAAGAGAGCGTGAAAATTAGCTGCTCAGTATAACACGCTCTCTTTGAGTAGAGAAGTCGATTTTGGATTAATGGCTGCCGCAGCCGCAAATATGGGAAGATTTATCCCCGACGCTATATGTCTTGCGATCGGTCCATTCGCCGCCAATTCCCTTCCCCTTATTCCAGTTTTGGACGGGATTGTGATAGCCGACCACGCGGCTGTAGACTAATGTTTTTTTACCGCATTTTGATGGCATAGGTTTGTAATTTGTTTTTTTATGATGAATTATTATTAGGCCTTCTTATTCAGGACATGATTACATTCATAATGCTCGCCGGAAATATAGCCATGTTCGGGACAAATACTGAAAGTCGGGGTAATGGTGAAATAAGGCAAATGAAAATTATAAGCAATCGTTTTCACCAGTTTGCCGCACGTTTGGGGATCACTGATCCGCTCGCCCAAGAAACCGTGGAAAACCGTCCCGCCGGTGTACTTGGTCTGCAATTCATCCTGCAACTCCAACGCTTCAAAAATATCATCAGTGTAGTCGACCGGCAAGTGGGTTGAATTCGTGTAATAAGGGTTTTCCTTGCCGCGGGCGATAATATCAGGGAACTTTTTCTTGTCAATCTTGGCAAAGCGATAAGAAGTGCCTTCGGCCGGAGTCGCCTCAAGATTATAAATATTGCCAGTCTCCTTCTGGAATTTCTCCAGTTTATCCCTCATAAAATCCAAGACGCGCACCGAAAATTGCCGGCCTTCTTCAGTAGCCATGGTCACTTCCGGACCGAAGAAATTTTGGAGTGCTTCGTTCATCCCGTTGATGCCAATGGTAGCAAAATGATGCTCCAAACTGCCGAGATAACGCTTGGTATAAGGCAACAAGCCGTTGTCCATGTTGCGCTGGACCATTTCCCGCTTGATTTCCAAAGATCGCTTACCCAGATCCATCAATCGACCGAGGCGGGCCAGAAATTCTTCTTCGGTTTTAGTTTCATAGCCGATCCGGGGCAAATTGATCGTAATCACTCCGAGCGAGCCGGTCTTTTCTCCGGAGCCGAAAAGCCCGCCGGTCTTTTGCTTCAACTTGCGCAAATCCATCTGAAGGCGGCAACACATACTGCGCACGTCACTCGGCTTAAGTTCACTGTTGATAAAATTCTGGAAATAAGGCAAGCCGTACTTGGCCGTCATTTCAAAGAGCAAATGAGCATTGTCTGATTCCCAATCGAAATCTTTGGTAATGTTATAGGTCGGTATCGGAAACGTGAAAATTCGGCCCTTCATATCACCGGCCAGCATGACCTCAATAAAGGCTTTATTGATCATGTCCATTTCCTTCTGGTAATCACCGTATTTGTCATCAAGAATCTTGCCGCCGACGATAACATTTTGGTTTTTTAGATCGGCCGGCACCGTCCAATCAAAAGTCAAATTGGTAAAAGGAGTCTGGCAGCCCCAGCGGGACGGAGTATTCATGCTGAAAACAAACTGTTGAATATTTTGTTTGACCCGTTTGTAATCACATTTATCGGCACGCACGAAAGGAGCCAAATAAGTGTCAAAAGAACTGAAAGCTTGGGCGCCCGCCCATTCGTTTTGCAAAGTCCCCAAAAAATTTATCAGCTGACCGATTACAGTTTCCAGGTGCTTGGCCGGACCAGATTCAACCTTGGAAGGAACTCCGTTAAATCCTTCCAAAAGCAAATCCCTAAGACTCCAGCCGGCGCAATAGCCGTTGATGCCCATCGATAAATCATGGATATGGAAATCCCCCTTCTTATGAGCTTCCGAAATTTCCCGGGGATAAATATTCTCCAAAACGTAATTGGCAATGATGGAACCGGAAAGATGGAGCGCCAGACCGGAAAATGAATAATTGACATTACTGTTTTCATTTACCCGCCAGTCTTCGCGTTTGAGATACTCATCCATTGTCTTGGTCGCATCCACTAGAATCGTCTTGGTATCACGGATCTTCCGGTGCTGCTCACGATATAAAATATAAGCTTTCGCCGTATCCGCATAGCCGGCATGGATTAGGACTCGCTCCACCGAGTCCTGAACTTCTTCAACCGCCGGAATATAACCTTTTTCTTTATGGGAAAGACGTTTCTCCAGTTCGGAAACAGCTCGCCAGGCGAGATTACTGGCCGTTTCCCGATCTTTACCACCGACTGACTGGGCGGCTTTAAAAATAGCCGATTCGATTCGGTTAACGTCAAAATTAACAATTCGGCCATCTCGTTTGCGTACTTTTTCAAAAGGAACCGCAGGTTTTGTTTTGGTCATGGAGGTTTGTCTTTCCACTCGGGTAGTGACCCTACCCGTTTATTGATTATTGAAACTTTTTAAGCTCTTGAGCAAAACTATCAATACTGTCAAAAGAACGGTAAACGGAAGCAAATCGAATATAACCGACCTCGTCCCAGTTTTTTAATTCTTTTAAAACAATCTCGCCAATCCTGCCTGTTTTGATTTTACCGTCCACGGCCATATTGACCACTTCCCGTTCGATATTAGCCAAGATAGACTTAATTTCCTTTTCGCTCACTGGCCTTTTTTTCAGCGCCTGGCGCAAACCCGCTTCAATTTTTTCCAAACTATAAGGTTCAACTCGGCCATCTTTCTTGACTACGCTCAAATCCAGGACTTCCAGTTGTTCATAAGTACTGAAGCGCGCTTTGCATTTTAAACATTCGCGGCGACGGCGAATCGCTTGGCCTTCATCAACTTCGCGCGAATCAATTACCTTTGATTCGCTTTTTTCGCAAACCGGACAATTCATAATTGAAGTAAAATTTGAGGCCAAAAAAATACCTAGCCATTCACCCGTGCTTTTCAAAGAAAGAGCTATTTATCCCCGATCTGCTAAATTTTCCACTCTTCCAGCCTCTAGATATAGTGCTACTTTCTTTATTATAGCACTAAATACAAATACCGGAAAGTTCTGGCGCAATGATATTTTTTGGCTCAAACAAGCAATATAAAAGGTGTCAGTATATCTGTTATGTATAATTCAGCGTGATTTCTGTGGATAACCTGCTCATATTTTAGGAAGACGGGGGTTTTCTAAAAAAACATCTTGAACTGATGTCAACTCCGGTTAATAAGCAGACGCTAATATTTCAAAAAAGTTTTTTCATTGTACCAATCTGACCGTGCGGTGAAAAGTTTTTTTTGGGGATAAGTAAAAAACAAGGGCCGCATTTGGCGACCCCTGTTTTGATTTCAGCAAATCTATTTCATTTTGCGACGGATGAAGGCTGGAATATCCAGTTCTTCCTCACTGGAGGCATCTTCTTTAGCAGGAGCCGCCACCAGCGCCGCTTTGCTTTTGGAAAAAGAATTAGGGCTTTTCTTGTTGTCGACCTCGACACTGCGTTTCTGGAAAAGCGAGGCACTCGGTTTGCCCGGTTCGATCGTCGTTCCCCAAGGCGTCCGGATCGGTCGCTCTTTCTTTTCGATTTTCTTGGCTTTTTTAGCCGCTTCATCAAAACCAGTCGCCACCACGGTGATTCGGAATTCGCCTTTTTCCATTGTCTCATCAATCACAGCGCCAAAAATAACTTTGGCGTCGGGATCCGCCGATTCTGTAATGATTTTAGCCGCCTCGTCAATCTCAAACATTCCCAAGTCCGGACCGCCAGTAATATTGAAGAGGATTCCCTTAGCGCCGTCGATTGACATTTCTAACAGCGGGCTATCAATCGCCTTTTTAGCCGCTTCCACCGCCCGGTTTTCACCGCTCGCCTGGCCAATACCCATCAAAGCCGAACCGGTATTCTGCATGATGGCCTGGACATCGGCAAAATCAACATTGACCACTCCGGGAACCGTAATCAAATCAGAAATGCCCTGGACACCTTGCCTTAAAACATCATCAACGATCGAAAAAGCTTCCAGCAGAGAAGTCTTGCGATCAATAATCTGCAATAAGCGGTCATTGGGAATAGTAATTAAAGTATCTACCCGTTGCCCCATTTCGCTCATGCCTTCTTCCGCAATTGCCCGGCGCTGGGAACCTTCAAAGGTAAAAGGCTTAGTCACGACGGCCACCGTCAAGGCGCCCACTTCTTTGGCAATATCGGCAATCACCGGCGCGGCGCCCGTACCTGTTCCGCCACCGGCGCCATAAGTCACAAAAACCATATCCGCACCTTCGAGAGCCTTTTTGATGTCTTCCTGTGATTCTTCGGCAGCGCTGCGGCCGATTTCCGGATTCATGCCCGCCCCCAGCCCTTTGGTCAGAGTTTTGCCGATCTGAACCTTTTTGGGCGCTTCATTGTGATGTAATGACTGAGCATCAGTATTGACGGCGATGAACTCAATCCCCTTAAGACGGGATTCCATCATGCGGGTAATGGCATTCCCGCCACCGCCACCAACACCGACAACTTTAATTTTGGCAAAAGTTTCCAGTTCCGGTTTGATTTCCATAATATTAGATTTATATGGTGTAACTTTTCTCACACCAGTTCAAGAAAAAGTCCACTCATTTATTAATTATGTCGAAAGTCAAAAGGCAAAAGTCAAAATTGCCTTTCACTTTTGACTTTCACCTTTAACTTGTTAACAAAAATGCCCCGAGGCGTCTCGGGGCACCACCACTTTTTGGTGATCAGGGCAGGAAGGTTTTAAACCATTTCTTCATTTTCCCGACAGTGTCGGAAACGGAAGAAGGCAACCCGCCGCGTTTGAAACGGCCGGATTTTACCTCGGTTCCTGCGCCCCATAAGACTAAACCTACGGCGGTGGCAAAGGCGGGATCATCTATTTTGTCGACGGCCACGGGAATTCCGGACGGCAGACCGATCTGTCCCGGCAAACGCAATTCCTCTTTGGCGTAATCAACAATGTCAGGCATCTTGGCGCCGCCGCCAGTCAAAACGACTCCGGCCGGCAGCTGACCGCTCTTGCCTACTTTGCGCAATTCTTTATCAACGAGCGAAAAAATTTCAGATAATCTGGCTTCGACAATTTCGGCTATTTCCCGACGGTCGACCTTCTGCTCCTCATGCTTATCGATTTTCGCCAGATTTATTTCCTCTTTATCGGTAATCGTCGAAGGCAAAGCCGTGCCGTAATCCAATTTAACTGTCTCGGCCACATCAACCGACGTCCGTAAACCGATAGCAATATCATTAGTAATATGTTCGGCCCCGACCGGCAATATCTTAGTATGTATCAAATCACCTTCTTCGTAAGCGATTAAGCTGGTAGTCCCCGCTCCAATGTCGACCAAAACTACTCCCAACTCTTTCTGGCGCTTGGTCAAGACTGCTTCGGCCGCCGCTAAAGGCGACAGAACTAAATCATCGATATCGACCCCGGCGCGGTAAATGCATTTGGTCAGATTTTTTATGAAAGACGACGCGCCTTGAATAATGTGAGCCTCGACTTCGAGACGCACGCCGCTCATCCCGATCGGATCTTTGATGCCTTCCTGATCGTCAACAATGAAAGTCTTGGGAATGACATGCAATATCTCACGGTTACTCGGCAACGAAATCGCTTGGGCCGCCTCAATCACCCGCGAGACATCATCTTCACCGATCTCGCCGTCAGCCCGAGACACCGCAATGACCCCGCGACTTAATTGAGAAGACACATGGGAGCCGCCGAGGGAAACATAAACCGATTCGATCGGAAAGCCAGTCACCCGTTCTGCT
>CALEFQ010000013.1 GCA_937877125.1 uncultured bacterium
CATTCCTTTTGCGATCGTCGCCGAAGGTTTTGAGCGGGCACAATATGCACCCCCGGGTGTTGATTTCGGTTTCAAGCCAGGGACTCCGGTCGGGGTTTTGACGGATATTACGCCCACGGCTTTGGAGCTGATGGGCATTGATCCGCCCGCGGCTATGACCGGACGCAGTTTGATCTTCTAGGAATTAATTAAAGGGATTTGACTAAACCTAATAATAAAAATGTTTGATATTATTACAATCGGCAGCGCCCTTTACGATTATTTCGGTGAAATTGCCGGCGGCCAAGTGGTCAAACAACCGGGTTCGGTTAGCGCTCCCTCCCTGCTAGGTTTTGGGCTCGACGACAAGATTCCGATGGAAAATTTGCGGGTGAAGATTGGCGGCGCCGGAATAAACGCGGCTGTTGTTATGGCGAAATTGGGATTGGCCGTGGCGCCCGTGGTCCAGGTCGGTGCCGATAGCCGGGGGAAAAATTTAGTCCGGTACTTGCGCGAGATTGGTTTGGATACTTCGGCGATAAACATTGCGGCCGGTCAGCAAACCGGATTATCTTTTCTGATCCATGATGTCTTAAGCCGCGAGCATCTGTCTTTTAATTATAAGGGAGCGAGCGACAGTTTGGCTCTGGCGGAGCGCTCACTGCCGTCCTCGGAATGGGTTTATCTCTCGGCGCTAAGCGGCGCCACTTGGCAGGAAGACCTTGATTTTTTGGTCAAAATTCCTAAAACGGTCGCTATCGCCTGGAACCCGGGCTTAGTTCAATTAAATGAGCCAGAGGCTCTCTTGTCCTTAATGGCCAGGACCGAAGTCCTGATTCTCAATCACCGCGAGGCAATTCGTTTGTTAAAAATTACCGACCAGAAAGAGATGGGTGATTTGCGATCGGTCCTAAAACGACTCTCTGATTTGGGGCCGAGGTATGTTGTTCTGACCCAAGGCGACGCTGGCACGTCTCTGTATGACGGGCGCCGTTGGTACCAGGTGCCGCTTTATCGATTTGAGTCGATTGACGCTACCGGCGCCGGTGACGCTTTCGGGGCCACCTTTGTCGGCGGGCTGATCAAGCAAAAAGATCCGGTAACCGCGCTGAAAATGGGGGCCATTAATGCGGGCGCTGTCACCCGGCAATGGGGCGCCCATGAAGGCCTCATGCGGGCGGAGGAAATCGAGAGCCATATAGACAAGATCGCAGTTTCGGAATTATAAATTTAATCATATGATCGAAATTCCCATCGAAATTTCCGCCCGGCATGCTCATTTGACAGAGCTAACTTTGAAAAAATTGTTCGGCCCGGAAGTGGAATTAAAAACGCACAAAAAGCTCAGCCAGGCGGACGAATTCGCTTCGGCTCACGTTGTGACGTTGCGCTGTGGAGACCGGAAAATTGAAAATGTGCGCGTTTTAGGCCCCTGCCGAGATCATGACCAAATTGAAGTGGCGTTTACTGATGCGCGCGCTTTGAAGGCCAAAGTGCCTTTGCGCCTGTCCGGAAATTCCAGCGGATCGGCGCCGGTGACCCTGGTGGGGACGGTCGGATCGGTTGATTTGGCCGAGGGAATGATTATCGCCAAGCGTCATTTGCATATCGGTTTGGAGGAAGCGGAAAAACTAGGCCTCAAAGATGGCCAAGTCGTTTCGCTTGAAGTAGCGGGCGATCGGGCCGGCCGCTTGGATCAATGCCTGGTAAGGATTAAGCCCGGTTTCCGGATGTCATTTCACCTGGATACCGATGAAGGCAACGCGCTGGGTTTAACCGGCCGGGAAAAAGGGAAATTAATAATTTCATGAGTAATATTTTAGTCATTAATGCCGGATCGACTTCGCTGAAGTATGTTTTGTTTGATCAGGATCTGCAAAAGCAGAGCTCTGGAACGATCAGGGAAATAGGCACGCTGGTAAAAAATCATGACATCGCTTTCCAGATGATGCTGGACGAACTGAACGGCGCGGCTGATCTGGCGGCGATTGGCCATCGGATTGTTCATGGGGGTGATGAATTTTTCAAGCCGTCAATCGTCAACGAAATAATCGTGGATCGGTTAGAGGCTTATAATCAACTGGCTCCGTTGCATAATCCGCCGGGGCTGGCTTGCCTGCGAGCCAGTCTGCAAAACCTGGGAAAAAATATTCCCAACGTGGCTGTCTTTGACACCGGCTGGTTTGCTGATTTGCCGCCGGTGGCTCGGCATTACGCTTTGCCGGCTGAGCTGACTGAAAAATACCATTTGCGCCGTTTCGGTTTCCATGGGATCTCGCACCAATCAGTGGCTCAACAAGCGGCTGCGGCCTTGAAACGCGACCTGGCCGAGCTCAACTTGATCACTATCCACTTGGGCGGCGGGGCTTCGGTTGCCGCCGTCAAAAACGGGCGGCCAATCGATACTAGTATGGGGTTCACGCCGATGGAGGGTTTGGTGATGATGACCCGTTGCGGCGATCTGGATCCGGCGATACCTTTGTACTTACAAAAAAACGCCAATTTAAGCGCGGATCAGGTTTATGAATTACTTAATCGACAGTCGGGGATGACCGCGTTGTCCGGTATCGGCGAAGGTATGTTAAAAATTCAGGAGGCGGCGCAAGCCGGTAACAAAACGGCTCGAGCGGCTCTTGAATTCTACGTTTACC
>CALEFQ010000014.1 GCA_937877125.1 uncultured bacterium
GATATCCACTCGTGACTGGAGTTCAGACGTGTGCTCTTCCGATCTTTTCAAAAAAACGCTATACAACAATCCCAAGGGAATCGTGACCAAACCGAATAAAAAGGCGGAAGTTTTTTGGAAAGAAATAAGCACCGCGAAAAAAATAAATAGCCAGAGAAAAACTAGCCACGGTATCCGGCGGTAAATCGTTTGCAAATGTCGGGATCGATCCGGATTAGTCAAAAAATCCCCGGGCAATTCTCGGTAACGGTTGAAAAGATAAATCGCTTGCAAACCAAGATAAACTATCAGAAAAAAACCGGGCGAGGTCTTGATCCCTAAGAATAGCGCCGCGACCCAGGCAATACTGACTCCTCCTAAGGACAACCAGTGTCCGCCGTAGATTAATTCTTTTCCTAAATAGATTAATCCCTCTTTTGTGTTCATTTTGGCCCCAAAAAAATCGATTTCGGTATTAATGAAACAAACCGCCCCGGGAAAAAAGCCGGCAGAAACGTATTTAGTTTGTCTTTTTGTTTCCCGAAAGCCCGCCTTTGCTTATTGACATTATAACACAGGTTGCTTATGGTTAGATGATATTCGCTCTTGGTGCCTGATTAAGCAAAGTTTAATAATTCTTATTTGCGACCATAAATATACCGCTAAAATACTGGTTTTTAGCGGGTTTGGGGGAATCTTATGGCGTTAGACGAAAAGCCAGCCAGTCCTGCTCCGGTCAGGATAAATGAACAACTGACCGGAACGCTTGATTTTAACGATTTAGCCCGCCAAGCGACGCAAATAATTATGAAAAATTACCGGCTGGCGGCTGTCGGTCTTTTGCGAGTTGACCATCAAGAAAAAGTGATGAGGCCTTATGCGTACGCGAGCCAGGCCAATCCGGCCCTGATCAGCCAAGTTATCCAGCAACCGCTGAAAAATTTTAGGGCGCCGCTGGGCCGAGTCTACTGCAATTTAACTGAAAATACCCTCAATACAGGGCAACCTAATATTTCCGTCTCGCTGGGAGATTTCGGGTACCGGCCGGCTACCCGAGTGCTCCAAAAAATCTTAGGATCAAAATTCCACCTATCTCTGCCAATTATTACTAAAAATCGGGTGGAAGGCGTTCTGCTTTGCGCCACCCGGCAAAAAAAATTAGATTCCAGTAAAATCGCCTCACTCGAAGCCACCGCCAAACAGCTGGGCTTAGCCCTGGAAAATATCATCGCACACGAGCAAATTATGGCCCGCCTCCAAAAAAACGGCGAGACAAAAAAAGAGATTAACCCCAAAAAACCAAAAAAGAAATTCACCCTGAGACTCAACCCGGAAATTGACCAATACTTATCTTATAAAGTAGCTAATACTAAAATCAGCAAAGCTAATTACATCCGAAAAATTTTGGCCGACTTAATGGCTCAAGACCGCGCTTACCATAAATTCCCAAGCTGATCATCCTCCCCCACCGCTAACCGATTGAAAAAACGGACTAGCTAGTCCGTTTTTTAATATCAGCTATATTTAGAAGTTTTTGTTTCTCGATTGCTGGCCGACGCGACGTCTAATCTGGTAACTTTTATTTTACTGATAAATAAGCAACTGATTGTCGGCCGAGACAACGACAAAATTTTTCAACGAAACTACCGGGCTTCCCGAGGCAGTATTTTCTACAGGAGCCTGCGCCGCCAAAGCGACCAGACCGCGATCACTTGGGCGCCAGACCGCCGCCATCGGAAACGCGCCGTAAAGATTGTCTCCGCGGCCGTAAACCAAGCCGCGGGTGAAAGCCGGACTGATTCGGCTGATCTCCTTAGCCGCGGCGGGATCCCAAACCTGGGTTTGGCCGAGACTTCCTGGCGTTCCAGAAAATACGTACATGAACTTTCCGGCCGGCGCGACCGCGCGCACAAAATCGCCGCGCTCCCGAACCAACTGGCGCATCGTCTGGTCGTCGGAAATATCGCCGACAAGCAAGCCGTCGTCACCGGCGGCGATGAATATACGATTGTCCTTAAGCGCCACCGAAAGGCATTGGGTCAAATCAATCTGAGTTTCGCTAATTCTTTGGGGCGAGTTGCCCGACAGATTATAAATTAATAACTTGCCCGGCGCAACCACGTAAGCCCGGTCGCTAGTGACTGCCGCGCCGACTGCTGTTACCGCTTCTTCTTTGATTACTTGGGGCTGGCTTGGCTGCCGCAGGTCGATAAATTGCAGCCAGCCGCCGGTGACGACGGCGTACCGGCTATTGGCGGCCACGCCCGGGTCGCTACTGAAAGAGGCCCGGGGCAAAGAGCCGATTAAGCGGGGCTGATTAGTGTCAGCGAAGCTGATGATTTCCAAAGATTTATCACCGTCACTGACCCGAACCACCTGATCACCCTGCACCGCCAAGGCTTCGCGATCAGCCGGGACCAAAGCCAGTTTATTTTTCAAGGAAAGGGACCGGGGATCATTAGTTTCCGGCGAAAGGATAATTTTATTATCGGCTGAAAAAGTATTAGGCGCCACTAGAGCTAAACAATCGCGCCGGAAGCCGTCGCCCGGCATTTCTCGCACGTTTTGACCATTAACATCTATTACCGCGATGTCATTGTTTGATAGACAGACTGCTATCATCCCGCCGTCCGGATCGCTGACAAACTCTTTTATGTTCAAGGTCCCGGGCACCTGGTAAATTTCCCGAAGCTGATCAGAATCAGACCCGGTCCGCCAAATCCTTAATCCATCTGATAAAAACACGGCTTCTTTGGACCGCGCGGCCAGAATCGCTGCACCGGAAAAAATCTGACGATTTCGGCTCGGCTCGGCCGTTACCAGATAAACCTGATCGTGGTTCACCACCAGCAGACCCCGACTTTTTTCCCTAGAGAAGCTTGTTTCCGAGATTAATCTGTTAGTCCCATCAGGCAGGATCCACTCCTCCGGTTCCGCCTGCGCACCAGCTACTGCCAAAACTTTTTTTACGGTTTGTCCATCCGCCGCTAGCTCGGCCAAAATGACGCCGGTATCGGTGAAACCGACGAGGCTCCAGTCGTGCGATTTTGAGGTGAAGACAATTTGGTCGTCTCCTTGGCCATTCCCCAGGTGGACTTCCTGCTGGCCAGACGCGCTGGCCGCATAGCCCAATCTGGTTCCGTCAGGCGAGATCAAAAATTTTTGGCTTAAAATTGCCGGGGTGGGAATTACCGGCTGAGGCTCTTGCCCTGATTCAACACGATAAATCATTGAACCGACTCCTGATTTCCGGCTAAAAAATATGATGCCGTTGTCAGTCACGGATATTTGATCCGCCGCCGGGGTAATTGTAAATGCCTGGTCCATGCTTTGACCAGCCGTTGACGCGACCCAAATTGCTGAATCCTGACCAGACCGGCTCTGCAAGACTACTTGCCTATCTTCGGTCGCCGCCGGGTCGGTCCCGGCCAAATCGCCCATCCCATTTTCTAAGGCCCGCAACGACACCTCTACCGTCGTTAGTTGGTCCGGAACAATCTCAATTTCGCGCTGTTCTTCCTGATAGCCAGCTAAAATTACTTTAACTTCGTGCTGACCGGCTCGAACCCCGCCGATTTCTGTCGGCGTCTGGTTCTGCTCGCGATTATTAAGAAACACGGTCGCGCCAGAGGGATCAGAGACGACTTTAAGGCTACCCGTTTGAACAATTTGATTGTCCTGTAAAACTTTTTTTACCGCCGGCGGCACGTATTTCTCATAGAATCCCGGGGAGGCCGCGGCGAAAGAGACATATGCCGCTAAAACTGCCAGCGCCGCCAGGGGCGCGAACGCCCAGGACCAGGGGCGTGGCTTAGCCAGCAAGGCGGCCGAACCATCCTCTAGTAACGGCACATCAGCTGAATCGGGGGCGGTGTCGTACATATTTACTAAGCGCTTTTTTAGATTCTGACGAAAAAGCGCCGCCGGTTCCGCCGCTGGTTGTGTTTTTTTTATCTTCTGGACCATGTGCAAAATCTCTATTTCTTCCTGCTGTAAACCAGCTATGTCAAAAATTTTACCGGCGAGGGCTAGTTCTAATTGACGATCAAATTTACGGCGGGAAAGGCGAATATCCATATGGTAATTAATAATAATCGATACCCCGTTCTCTTAGCTCTTGCCTTAGCTTTTTCAAGGCCCGATGGATCCGGACCGCCACATGGGCCTTGCTCAACCCGACTACCTGGCAAATTTCCTGATTAGATTTCTCTGAAAATAACTTCAGGGTCAAAACTGTTTGATCGGGTTCGTCCAAGGAAGGCAAAAGATTGCGAACGTTTTCAAAAAATATTTTCTGGCTCACTTCCGCCTCCAAAGATTGACGCCCATCTTTTATCTCTGGAACACTGTCCAGATCAACTTTTTGCTTGCGGACATTTTCCCGAAAATGATCGGTCACCGCATTAGCGGCAATAGTATAGAGCCAAGCTCCAAAGCTAACGTTTTGCCAGTGAAAATCTTTCAATTTGCGCAGCGCTTTCTCAAAAGTCAGCGAAGTAATATCCTCGGCCACAGCGACATTACCTACCCGCTTCAGGATAAAACCATAGATTTGGCCTAAATAAATATCATATAGAATACCAAAAGCCGCCGAGTCGGTTTTGGCCCGTTCAACAAGCGCCTTCTCGGTAATCTTTTGCGTTCCCAAGCTATAATGAGAGAAGGTCTTTAACTGGTTGTCACCAGTTGGTCCAGTCACAAATTTGGTCGCTCCGGGATCCCGAAGCAGTTACCTGTTTAAAACGGATACTAGCCGTATCAATTACAAGGACAGTCTAACAGATTAAAACCAGAGGTAAACCCCGAAAATGTTGCGGCTAAAAATAAATACTATTGACATTATCGGTTTCCGTGCGAAAATATACTTATCTCAACACATAGGAGGGATAAGAGATGCCAAAGAAAGCCAAAGTTTCTGTGGTCGGAAGTATCTTTCAGGAGGCGATGCAGCGATTTCCGGAAATCAAGGAAAAGGTTCCGTTCTCTGCCATCAGAGATCTCGATCGCTTAATTGAGACCCTGAATGATATCCCGCTGCCTCCGGAAGTGAAAGAAACGTCGGTCGTTTGTTTCGTGGACTTTTTGAGGAATCTGCCGTCGCCACGGGAATAGCAAAATTCTCGATCGACGCCGAGGCACCACCGGTGCCTCTTTTTTTAGATAACCAGTCGCCGCTATTTGCTTGCCTTAGCCGATAAAAGGCTATAGAATAATACTAGTTTGAGATAATAATTATGCCTAGATTTCTTAAAATCACTTTGTTAACTTTAGGCGGCGTCCTATTTGCCGGCGCCGGTTTTTTTGCGTTTTATCATTTTTCTTATGCCGATAAAATTTTGGCCGGAGTCAACGTCGCCGGAATTGACGTTTCCGGACTAAACGCGAACCAAGCCCAAGAAAAATTGCAACAAGAGCTGAACAAGTTTTCTGATCAAGAGATTCGATTTTCCAGCGGCGGCAAAACCTGGACGGCCAAACCGGCCGAGGTGGGAATTAAATTCAATGTCGAAGCCACCGCCGACCAGGCTCTGGCGCTGGGTCGTGATAGCACCTGGTACACTAATCTTTGGAACGTCACCCAAACCCTGTGGCGAAATTTGCCCATCAAACTTAATTACGACCTAGATCAAGAAGCTTGGAACCGCTACCTGACTGATCATTTCCAGGAACTGGAAACAGAACCAAAAAACGCTTCGCTCCAGTTAAAAGGCTCGACGGTGACCGAAATTGGCAGTAAAGACGGCATCGTGGTTGACCGTACGGCACTCTTGAATTTAATTGACAACCATTTACAACAGCGACTGAATACCGTGATTACCCTGCCGTTTGCCACGGCCTTTCCGATCATTAATGACGATGATATCGCGCCAACCAAATTAGCTGCGGTCAATCTTTTGGGCAGCGGTTTGACTATCCGGCACCAAGAAAAAACCTGGCATTATAGCCGGGATCGAATCAGCCAAGCAATTAATTTCGTGATAAAAAACGGAGATGGCGAGGAAATCCCGCCGGCGGAAGTTTTTTCCTACGGGCAGGACCTCGACAACCCTACCGCCCGCCTGGAAATCGCTTTACGGGGCGATGATTTTAAAAAGTTCCTGGAAGATATCGCCGCGGCAGTAGAACAAGAACCGCGAAACGCCCATTTCAAAATTGACGGTGATCCCGAAATCTCCTTAGATTCAACGAAAAAGCCGGAATCGATCGTGCCCGTCAGTGTCGATGAGCCGGCCCGCGCCGGACTGACGATAAATGCGAAACAGCTCAATCGCGATATCAGCACTAATATCAACAATAACCGGCCGGAAGTAGATCTCTTTGTCGAAGTAAGCCAGCCAGAAATAGACGAAAATAACGCCTCGGAGCAGGGAATCACCCAATTAATTGGACGCGGGGTTTCTAATTTTTCCGGGTCGCCGACCAACCGCCAACATAACATCAAAATCGGAGCCGCCAAATTTGACCGGGTCGTGATCCCGGCCGGCGCCGAATTTTCTTTTAACACAATCCTGGGAAAAGTCACAGCCGAGGCGGGCTATTTGCCAGAATTGGTAATCAAGAATCATGACACCGTTCCGGATCTCGGCGGCGGGCTGTGCCAGGTTTCCACGACTGCCTTCCGCGCGGCGGTTGATGCGGGACTACCGGTCACGGAACGAAAAAACCATGCTTACGCCGTCACTTATTATTCACCCCAGGGTACCGACGCCACGATCTACCCGGGCTCAAGCGACCTAAAATTCATTAATGACACCCCGGCCCCAATCCTGATCCAGACCACGATTTCAGGCCGCTACCTGACCTTTGATTTCCTGGGCACTCACGACGGCAGAGAAGTGGAGAAATTCAAGCCGCATACCTATGAAAGGTTCGGTAATGGCGGACTAAAAGTGGAATGGGCCTATAAAGTGACCCGGCAGGGCGAAATCCTGGTAGATAAATCTTTCAAGAGCGTTTATCGCCCGCCCGAAGAGTTCCATAAATCAGAACAAGAAGAAGAGGCGAAGAAGGCCGAAGAAGAAGCGAAAAAGGCTGAGGAAGAAGCAAAAAAAGCCGCCGAAGAACAAAAAAAGAAGTCAACTCCGACGCCGACACCAACTGGCAGCGCCAAACCATCGCCGACACCGACATCCACTCCAACCTCTTCACCTAAGCCATAAAAAGATATTAAGAGTATTAAGATTTTAAGACAGCGACAACTTCTAACTCTTAGCGTTCTTAATATCTTAATACTCTTAATATCTTTTTTCACTTATCCACTTCCGCAAATATTTTTCCCCTGCTAACCTGAAATCAGTCCCTCTGGTGATGTCTACTCCTCTACCATTAGAGGAACAGGGATCAAAACAAAATACCCTCCTCGCGGAGGGGAAACCCTCGCCCAAATCTGGCGGGGGATTTTGTTTAACAAGTGAACGATCAAAAGCTTATAATGGCGACACTTTTTACTTTTGATCTTTGACTTTTGACTTTATAAAAAACTCGCGCCCATAACGCTGTAGACGGAAGACACAGCCACAGGAACAGGCCAGAAGCGCTTCCGAGTTAACGGAGACCCCAATCTGCCCTACAAATGCGTCCCCACTGGTGATGTCTACAGCGTTAAAAGCACGAGTATCGAATAACTGCCCATTATAGCAGTTTATACATTTTTGTCAAGTCCAAGACTGGGATTGATAAAAGAGAACGATTTAACTTATAACAGATAACAAAAACCGCCTGATAGCGGAGGGATAGGGGGATTCTATTCGAGGATACAGGCGCCAAATTACTGGCGTTTCTTTGGCTCGACGGGTTGATCTTTGTAGTTCCTCCGGTGGCACAACCGCATTGATTGCTTCACCAATCCTCAACGATGCCTTGCACCCACAGTCGCCGAGCCGTTTGACCCGAAATGAATCCCCCATTAAAGTCTAAAAGATCTGTTTAATATGTCAACTTAAAAGGCGCTTCCTATGAAGCGCCTTGAAAAGTGCCGCTAGCATCATTAGTAATGAATAATTATTGGCGTTCCCACCTCGACCATATTGTAAAGAATTTCCGCTTCTTTATAACCTACCCGCACGCATCCATGAGAAACTCGTATGCCCAAGTGGTTTTCACCTTCCACGTAACCGTTCGGCCATTCCGGGAGACGGTGAATGTAGAACCCGCCGGAGTGAAATTTCAGACTATAAGGCATCCACAGGCCGTATTTACCAGACCAGTGGCGAACTTCTTTGCTTAAAACCGTGAACTGACCATCAGGCGTCGGCATTCCGGGGCGACCAGTAGAAGTAATCGCCTCGAGGCGTTGGCGCCCGTTTTCATAGACGCGCAGTCGCTGTTGCGTCAGGTCGATATCAATATACTTGTATAAATCACGGCGCCCTTCCCAGATAAATTTGCGCGGTCCGGTAATCACTTCGGTTCTCCCGTCATTATCCAAATCGCCGGCGGCGACATTGACCCCGCCGCGAAAATCATTTTCATAAATTACCTTGCTGAATTTGGCCGGCTGACCATTATACTTAAAGCTTTTTACTTCAGAAACGCTGTTGGACGCCCGAGACGCCAGGATCTCGACAACGCCGTCGCTATCGATATCACCCGCGGCCACGCGGGCACCGTCCTTATAATCATCGGAAAAAGCGACAAAATTACCGATAACAGTTTTACTGGCTTCGGGGCGATAAACTTTGATATTAGCAGTGCCCATTGAGGCGGCACTGGTAATTATCTCTGCCACGCCGTTTTTATCGACGTCACCCAAAGCGACATCTATGCCGCCCCGGAAATCAGCCGGTTGCGGAAAAAAATCCAAGCCCAAATACTTGCCGGCGCCATCAAAAACTCTGACGTGCGGATTGCCGCCTGCGCCCGCCCCAACCACAATTTCGTCTCGTCCGTCTTTATTTATATCGCCAGCCGCGATATTGACTCCGCCCTTGAATTCCGGGGCAAAAGCCAGCCATTCCGCGACTATCTTTCCCGAAGGTTTGTAAACCTTTATTCTGGTGTCGCCATCACTGGCCTGCGAGACGATAATTTCATCTTGGCCGTCGCCGTCCGTATCACCAAGATCCAAGTCAGCCGTGCCGCGGAAATTAGGGTGAAAGGGAAAAATAGAGACCCCATTGAAAACGCCGCGGTTAGTAAACCCGCGGATATGAGTCCGTCCGCCTTGACCGGAGACGGACACGATTTCCAAACGATCATCCCCTAAAATATCACCCGCCGCGACCGCGACTCCCCCGCCAAACAAGCGGGAATACGCCATGATATTCATTTCCAGGCTGCCGCCTGCGCTGAAAACCCGAACTTCCGGGGCCCGAGCTTCTGTTCCCGCCCAGGCTTGACCAGCCGGAATAAGAAACAAGGCTCCGGATATCAAGCTTAACCAAAATAGTGTTTTTGCCTTAAACATAAGTAAAAAATAATTGGGTTAAGTTCTCGGCCCAGGAAGATATGCCTATTTTCCTGAACTGAAAACAAAAAGGGCGCACCGGTTGGTTCACCCTATTCCTATATTTTAAGTATAGCATAAAAACTGATCTTGGGCAAGGAGGAAATTGGGGAAAATTATTGACAGATTATAGTCATTGATTATAATGAAAAAACCTCTTAAAAAATTGCTCCCTTGCCCTGGCTTTCAATTTTTGGCGGTCAAGGCAAGGAGGAGTAATTATGAAAAATACCTACTGGTCAGTTGAGGAGATTGCTCAGCTTCGAGCCGAGCTTGATCCATCACGATTCCTGCCCACTTGGTGGCGCGGGAGACCAGCAGCCGGGGGAGCGGATGCTACCCGCATCTACGACCTGTCAACCGATGAAAGACGACTTTTCCCAGCGAGTAACCCCAGCTGCATTGTATCAAGGGCGACCTGTTGAAAGCAGGGCGCCCAAACAAGAAAGCCCCGGAAAGGTTTTCTCGCCCACTCGTTACCCTTTGGGAACGCGAGGCGATATGCCGGTTTATTGGTGAAGCCTTCGGTCTTTAATCTACTCTGGCTTTCGCCGTTTTTAAACCACGCCTATCCTTAGGGATAAGAAGCAGGACAGCTAGACCCCGTCGCGCCGCGGCACGACACTAGACTGACACCGCTTCTTTTGCTTTTTATTACAAAAATTAAAGCTACATAGATTTTTAAAAAAGACCACTTGATTAAAATAAAAATCCCGCAATAAGCTTGCTTGCGCAAGCAAGGCGGGGTTTTAATAAACCTTGCAGACTAATTTTGGGGACCGCGTTACCACGATTACGCCCGATTTTCCACGACCACCGCGTTGGCCAGTAAACTCTTTAGCTGGTAAATCTCCCGATCGATGTCTTGCTTCATCTCGTTGAGGATGATGAAGGCGGGCGACGAATGGTCGTCGATACTAGACATCTTTTGGGTGATTTTGCGCGATTCAATCAATTCGAGATGATTGAGCCGCTGGCGAATGTGGTCTATCCCCTGTGGCGGAAGAAATACTTCTTCAGACATAGGGATATGATTAAATGCCTACTTGCAGTATACCACACCGGCCCTGGTTAGCAACTGGGCTTAGACAAGGGCAAACAAGACTTAAGAATAACCAATCAAAAATAACCGATCTCCAATAAATTACCAAATTTAAAGCCCAAAACGGTTGATATTTTAACCTTGGTTATTCAATTTTACTTGATATTTGTTATTTGTGATTGGTTATTTTATCCTCCTTTACTTTTACCCTAAATCACGGTAAAATTAGTCCAGTTTTTACTAATCAAACCCTGTATGTCTGGGCACTCTAAATGGTCTCAAATCAAGCATAAAAAAGGAGTGACCGACGCCAAAAAAAGCGCCGCTTTTACGAAAGTGGCCAATATGATCACTATTGCCGCTCGTTTGGGCGGGGGCGATCCCGGCAGTAACCCGCGCCTGGACATGGTCATTGCTAAAGCCCGCGAATTAAATATGCCTAAAGAAAACGTGGAACGGGCCATCAAGCGCGGCACGGGAGAATTAGAAGGCGTCACCCTGGAAGCTTTGACCCTGGAAGCTTACGGTCCCGGCGGTTCCGCCTTGATTATCGAAGCGATTACTGACAATAAAAACCGAACGATTACCGACGTGCGTAACGCCTTAAGCCAGCACGGCGGGAAATTAGCTAGCAACGGCAGCGTGATTTATCAGTTTCACAAAAAAGGGGTAATTCGGATTAATCATCCCGGCGAAGACCTTGAATTAAAAGCAATTGATGCCGGAGCGGAAGATACTGTTTTTGAAAATAATTTGTTAGAGATTTATACTCGCCCCGAAGACCTGCAAAAAGTAAAAAATAATTTGTCCGGGATTAAGTTTGAATCGGCGGAACTGGAATATTTACCCCAGAACCAGATCAACCTGACCGGCGAAACAAAAAAACAGACGGAAGAACTAATCCAGACCCTAAACGACCGCGATGATGTCCAGGAGATTTACAGCAATCTGTCCTAAATCCTATGCGCACCATCATTGCTATTGACCCCGGCACCGCCACGACCGGATTCGCCTTGTTGCAAAAAAGTCGCTCGGAAGTCCGGCTTTTGGATTATGGCTGTATCATTACTTCCCCTAAAAACACCTTGCCGCAACGACTTCAGATAATCGCTCGTGATTTGCGACGCCTAATCAAGCGCTACCGACCACAGGAACTGGCTATTGAAACCCTTTTTTTCGCCAAAAACGTCAAAACGGCCATGGCCGTAGGCCAAGCCCGGGGCGTGACTTTGCTCATCGGCGCAGAAAACAAATTAAAAATTTCAGAGTACACTCCCCTGCAAGTCAAACAGGCGCTGACGGGATACGGGCGAGCAGATAAACGACAAATACAGCTCCTGGTCAAAGCCCGGCTAAATTTAAAAAATATTCCAAAACCGGACGACGCCGCCGACGCGATTGCTATCGGGCTCTGCCATTTCCAAACCGTTAATCTACTAAAATAGTCTTATCTTTATGTTACGAAAAATCATCCTAATTAGCGCCAGCCTGGCCTGGCTGGCAGTCGGCAGCCTGGCTGCCCCAACCGCCTTAGCTCAAGAAGCCGAAGCCGCGGCAACCACGCCAACATCTCCCGAAGAAACCTTGCCAGTGCGCCAACTAGAAGCGGTGGCCGGCGAGGACCAAAATGTCCCGGTCGGCAGCAAGGTTATTTTCGACGGCTCGAAATCTATTAATTCCAAGGATGGCGAGCTTAAGTATTCCTGGGATTTCGGTGACGGAACGGAAGTAGACGGCGTGAATGAGCTCCATGTCTATAATGATCCGGGAATCTATGTTGTAAAACTAACCGTGACCAACGGTGAACAATCGGATACGGACGAATTGATTGTTTCGGTTTATGAAAACCTGGTGCTCTTGATGGCCGACAGTTCCACCAAGGAAGAATCATTGCAGGAATTAGAAAGAAGCGCCGCTCGAGAAGGGGTGTTGATTATCCGCGTTCAGGATTCGAGTGGACAACCGGACTACATCGCCGTGGAAACTCTGGCCAAAGCTTTGGCGGAACAACGAACCAATATCCAAAAATCCAACCTGCTTATCGATTGGACCAGCGGGTCAGTTGGCTTAAATGCCCTGACTAAATTTATCCAGCCGGCGGAAAACGTCAAAGAACTGGATTTGGCCCATAAGGCCATTGTTTCCGTGACTACCAAAGCCGGGGTGACTTCTAGAATCGCCCAGCAGACTTACGACTTGGTCAAGCCGGAATTTATTGTCCTGACTGACGAATCAGCTCTGAAAAATCTTATTTCCGCTAAAACCCCGACCGAACTTCTGGAAAACCTGCGCCGGTCTCCCGTGGAATATAAAATTATCGGCATCCACAGCGAACGCAGTATCAAAGAACTGGGCTGGACCAATTTTATGTCCTACACGATCAATTACATGGTCAATAACGGAGTGCCGATCAATACTATTTTCCTGATTCTGATGATCCCGATCATCGCGACAATTATCGCCTTCTCGCGGCAGGTTATCGGGATCAAAGCCTTTGGTTTGTATATTCCGACGATTCTGACCCTGGCCTTTCTGGTGACCGGCATCAAATACGGCTTGGTCATTTTTATCGCCATCCTGGTAGTGGCCACCTTAGTACGCATCGTGTTGAAATACTTGCGGATTCTATATCTCCCCCGTATGGCCATGGTGCTGACCGCGACGGCGCTGGCCATGTTTATCATGTTTGCTTTTGGCGCTTATTCCAACCGGACTGGATTCATCGCGATCTCAATTTTCCCGATCCTGATTATCGCTATTTTGGCCGAAGAATTTGTCAAAGTCCAAATTGAAAAGGGCTTTGTCACCGCGATTCAGCTAGCCGTCGAAACCCTGATCATCGCCACTATCTGCTATTTCTTAGTAAGCTGGGAAGCGGTGCGCACCTTTTTCTTAAGCTATCCCGAAACCATCCTGTTTACTATCCCCTTGAACTACCTCTTGGGAAAATGGACTGGTTTGCGGCTAACAGAATATTTCCGGTTTAAGCAACTATTGAAACATGACAAATCCGCGTGACATCTTAGGGATGAACGCGCGCAACCTGCGCTACCTTCGTCCCTCTAATCCCCGCTCGGCCGTTCGTTTGGCTGATTCTAAACTGAAAACCAAACTAATCCTGGCGGAAACTTCTATCCCAACACCGAAAGTCTTTGGCATGTTTAAGAATGCCCGGGAAATTGATAAGTTCGATTGGGACAAGCTTCCCGAAAACGTCGTGCTTAAGCCGAACCGGGGTTTTGGCGGCGAAGGGATTGTGGTTTTTTCTAAAAAAGAGAAGGGTCCGGACGGCCAGCCGATCTGGATAACCAACGACGGGGAACGCTGGTCAATCGATGATCTGCGCCGCCACATCATCAATATCCTGGACGGCAACTTCTCCCTGCAAAACATTCCTGACACGGCCTTTTTTGAGGAAAAAATTGTGACCCACCGCATCATGCGCCGTTACACCTATAAAGGGCTGCCGGACGTGCGGGTCATTGTTTACAACAAAGTCCCGGTCATCGCGATGCTTCGTCTGCCGACCAAATGGTCGAAAGGCAAAGCTAACCTGGCCCAAGGCGCGATCGGCGTAGGGATTGATATGGCCACTGGGCAAACTACCACCGCCGCCATTAAAAAGCCGGTCCACAAAGCCGTCTCAAAACATCCCGATACCCTCCAGGACCTTAAAGGTCTGGTCGTCCCTTATTGGAACGAAATTTTAGAAATGGCCATCCGATGCCAAGAAGTAACTAAAATCGGTTATTTAGGCGCCGATATCGCCATCGATGAAAAATACGGCCCGCTAATTCTGGAATTAAATGCCCGGCCCGGTCTGGAAATCCAGAATGTAAATTTGGTTCCCCTTGGAGCGCGCTTGCGACGATTGGAAGGTTTGAAAATTAGGACTTTAGAAAAGGGCGTGCGCTTGGCCAAAGAGCTTTTTGGCGGCGGCGGCGAGAAAAAGGTTGACGAACTAATCAGCAAAACCGTGATCAGCCCGGAAGAAACCTTGGAAATAATTGCCCCGGACGGCCAGCGGCACCGAATTCTAGGCCGGATCGACACCGGAGAAGGATTGACGGTGATTGATTCGTCTTTGGGGCAAAAACTCGGATTGACCAGCGCGCCGGCGGAAAAAACAGACAACCTGGAAAAAAAGCACAGCCAATTAGTCAACCTAACTTTTTCCTTGGCCGGAGAAAAAATCAGAACCAAGGCCGCCCTGGGCGACCGGACCGGACACCGGCACCTGATTGTCATTGGCCGCCGCGACTTGCAGCCCTTCTTGGTTGACGCCAGCCGACGCGAACACCTCGAAAAAACCAAGAAAATTGATTATCAAAAAGTTGATCAGGTTTTAGTGGAAGTCAGCCGGAAGATTCCTTTATTACCGACTTTGACGCCGGTCAATTTGGAAATTGAACGGGAAAAATTCTTCGCTCAGGAAAATTATTCACCACAATTCGTCTATAAAAAACCAGCTATCGCCGAACTCGATTTATTACGCTCACGGCTGGAAATCTTTCAGCTGGACACCGATTACTCCACTCTGGGACGAATTTTCTTCCGCAAACAACAGGAGTTGATCAAGAAAATCGAAACTGTCCGGGCGATCGGGACCGAAAGTTTTACCGCTAAAACCCTTGACCTCTACGGCGAACCCAAAGAAGAATTGGTGGAACTGGCCGCCAAAAACTACCAAAACAAGAAAGCGGGGGAAAATAACGGCGACTACCTGAAACAATCGGACGTGATAAAAATTCTGAGTGACAAGCTAAACCAGGTAAGGATCCCTTATAAAATTGTCGTGGTCAAGGATTTGTCGGCCCGGATTACCGTTAAGACCTTGGAAAAATCAATCCTGATTAACTTGCGCTCCGGCGCCTTGTTTAAGCATTCGGATTTGATCGGAACCATCGCTCACGAAATAGAAACTCACGCCTACCGCTACGCCAACGGGCGGCTGCAGCCTTATAAAATATTCAGCGAAGGCTTCGGCGGCTACCTGGCCACCGAAGAAGGCCTGGCTATTTACAGCAAAGAACAGGCCTACAAAAACCCCCGGAAGTTCATTACCCGGGCGCTGGATGTGCTGGCCGTCAATTGGGCTCTGACCAATTCTTTCCATGAAGTCTACCAGCGCTTGCGAGCCAAGGGAGTTCTACCGAAAACCGCGTTTTCTATAGCTTATCGCGTCAAACGCGGTTTGGCCGACACGAGCCGCCCAGGCGCTTTTACCCGGGACCACCTCTACTTGAAAGGTTTTCTCGAAATTGAAAAATATATCGAACAAGGTTTCGATCTGAAAAAACTTTATCTAGGGAAAATCGGCATTACCGATTTGCCGGAAATAAAAAAATTAAGCGGGATCAAGGAACCGAAATACTTACCGGAATGGCTGATGGGTAAAAAATAAATAAAATCGTGGCTCTCGCCCCGATTTTATTTATTTCAGTACTATATATCTACTCTTCTTTCTATTTTTCCGTTTCGGTTCTCTTTTGCAAAAAACGGCGGTAACCGTTATAGAAAAACTCAACATCCCGGACATTGCGATCATCGTATCTTGATTTTGGGAATTCAGCTCCCCGCGAAGTAATAATCGGTTGCAATGCCTCTTCCCACTGTCTCGCCCATTTTCTCCGTGCGCTTTCTTGACTGCTCCAAAAATGCCGTTTTTCGGTTGGCGGAGTAAGAGATAACTTTTGTTCCTTGGATATTTTCTCCCCGTTTGGTATCTGTTCCGGGATCAGTTTGGTTTCGGCTAAATTAGACTTGCCGTCAAAAAAACGGAGCTTGATGTCGGCTGGGTCTTTCCCTTTTTCTTCATTGCCCCACCATACCTTCCCTGCCAGGTCGATAGAATTGAGATGAGAAATTTCCTGAATTTGGCCACTGCCGTAATCATACCTCTCGGTAAAGACGCCGTTTTCCATAACTACATTCTTGTTCTGTTTAATGTAATCATGGAGTTCCTTTTGCCCCTCTGGGGCATCTTTTATTTCATTTTCGCTTTGTGAAAACCCTGCTTCTCTAGACATAATTTTTTCATTAACAATAAATATTTATTGTTTATAATTGTAATTATTTTTCAAGTTTGGTCAAATCTTCGTCGTTTATTTCTAATTGATCCAATACCCAGAGATGCCTGGCGTTATGCGGATCATATTTACCAACACAGAATCTCTGCATTTCATCAGGATTAGTTCTGATGACCTCCCAGGTATTAAGAGTCCCCTCACGATAACCCATATCCTTGGGGTAGCAAGCTCCGGGAGTTTTGCAATCAGTGCCCCGAAAAATACGCGTACAGGTATTGTAAGCTGTTTGTTCAGCTGCTTTTTCCGCCTCTGGTAATTTTTTTCCTTGAGCCATTTCACGCATCGTCCATTGTTTTTTCAAAACTTCAAATACGCCTCGAAAATCTCTTTTTCGCCCATCGAGGCCTTGGGCCAAGCCAATACCCAAAATATATTTCATATCAACATCAAAAGGATCGACATAATTATCCATGGCTTGTTCCATCGCCCCGGTCACACCTTCCTCGCCGGCAATAAATCGATCCAATCCCAAACCAAGTAGCATTAATTTACTGCGCTCTCCTTTTATTCGGCGAGCTACATGGGTACCGATCTCGTGAATCAACAATTTCGCCATATCCTTCGCCGGCTTTGAAATTGGTATTTTTGTAGGAATGAATACTTTTTCCTGAGCCTGATTAACCGCCATCGTCACACGACTCCCGGTGTCGATTACTACCTGCCAGTTATCCGCTCCCACCACCTTGAAGGCTTCTTCAAAAGCCTGGCCTATTTGTTCTCGGTTCAATTCCTCTTCTCCGCCCCCGGTGAGCGCGATCAAATTGCCCATCTTTTTCTCTGTGAACTCACGCAAAGTATCAACGTCGCTTTGTTCTGGAGGAGTGAAAGCAACCGCTCTTTCTAAATTTTGCGGTAAGATCGCCTGAACATCTTCGGCCGCCTTTTTTTCTTGCGGATCAGCCGAGGACATAAAACGATCTGTATCCGATCGGGCGAGATCGACCACATAAGAGAAAACATCTTGGGATGGTTTCCCGTAAATAAAATCGGCGTAACGTTTAAACCGCCGCATATCACCGCTCGCCGTAGCCTGTAGCATCCTTAATTCAGCCACTTTTTCGTTTATTTTCCAGCGATAGGCCTGACGGACAACTTCATTTGGTTCTTGATCAATAATCTCTTCTTTCAAGCGAAGTAAAGAGTCTTCCTTTTGCTGCAAAACTTCCGGCTTGGCATCGGGATAATCAAATTTAGGATTATCAATTTTACCTTCCAAGAAATCGGCTTTCTGCTGACTGCGATTATCTGGATTTCCTTCAAAGAATTCTATGTCGGAGAAAGCGCCCGCTTCTCGAAAACGAGAATACCATTTCACGTCCAGAGCCTCTTTTTTTACCGTTTCTTTTGACAATCCTTCCGAGTTTCTTTCTTTTTCCACCTTTGTCTCCGGAACAAATTCCGGCTGCTCGGTCGGCATCGGTTTGAAATTTTCACCCATAAAATTACTGCTTTAATATTTTTCTATTTACTTCTAGATATCTTCTTGTCATCATCCAAATGTCAAATTATTGACGGTAAAACGACAACAATCCGACCATGTTTTTATTTAGCTGATCGTTCCAGTAACTGGCGATACCGCTGTGCCATTACTTCTCGAGAAAATTCTTTCTCGGCGGCGGCGCGACAGTCCTGCGGTTTAAGTTCATCAACTTTGTCCAGATCGTCAGCCAACTCCTCGGAACTCTCCGCCAGAAAACCGGTTTTGCCATCGGTGATTATCTCCCGACTCAGTGGGTTTTTCAGCGACAGCACCGGGGTGCCACAAGCTAAGCTTTCTGGGACTGTCATCGGCAAGCACTCGCGGGTATAATCACGCATCGGAAATATCAGGGCCCGGGCCTCGCGATAAAAATCATAAACTTTGGCGTGCTCGACTTCAGGAATATAAGTAATCAATTCATTTTTCAAGCGCGGTTCTATCTCTTCTTGAAAATATTTTGCATGCTCCGCCTCCGTCAAAACTGGTTTCCCGATGATAATTAATTTTTTCTTTTTTTTGAGACAAATATCGATCGCTATGTCCAGACCTTTCGGAGCCGTCAATCGTCCGAGATAAAGAAAATAATCTTTTTTATGCGCCGCCGGTTTGATGGATTGAAGATCAAGGCCATTATGGATGACTGAAACATTATCGATCTGTTGACGCAGCACCGCCGCAATCGCTTCTGACTGACAAACAAAATGTAGGTGCGGAGCATTAAAGTGTTTTAACTGCCGAAAGAGGTCGGGAGTAATATTGTGAATAATAGTGACCGTCGGACGGTCTTTTATTAAGCTAGCCACCGGCACACCCCAGACTGATTGGTGTGATAAATAGATATCCACATTTTGGCGATCTTGATAAGCCTGCGCAACATGTTCCATCAGAAACAAACCGCGCAACATGCGATCGGATCGCTCAAATTCCGGCAGAGAGTTTAATTCACAATCGAAAATATATTTTAGATCGCCACTGACTCGGGAATTTTTACACGCAAAAACTGTCAGTTGAGGGTTTATTTGCGCCAACCCTTCATTAAGATTAACAAATATTTGCGTTGGGCCCGAACGGCCATTCGGGATGTTGAAATTTATCGGAGCAATATGACCAATCTTCATGCTTTTAAATTAAGTTACTTAGCATACAGTCTTGGAAAAACTTCTCGCGGGCAGAAAGGTCCGCGGTTATATATATAATATCAATTCCGGGACTGGTATTGAGCTCTATCAGCCACGGGCGGCCGGCGTCATCAAAAATGAAATCCAGGGTATAAAGAGAGTACGGGAAAAATGACAATCGGGAATTAATTATCCGGGAGATCTTTATCGCTGCCGCGGGAATTGTTTCCAGAGGAACGCGCTCGGCGGTCGCTCCTTGGTGAATATTGGTAAATAATGACTTCCCCTTGGCCCGGCGGGAGAGAGCGTAAATTAGTTGATAGTTGGAAAAAATCAGGCGCAGATCAGCCAACCTGGGCTTAGTAGAAAATCCCGGAATTCCCTTTGTCCCCTCTTTGAATTCTTGTACTAGAACCGGATAGTTTATTTCTTGCTTCAAAATATCGAGCGGTGTACCGATGATAATGCCAAATCCCCCCGAACCATGAAGAGGTTTCACTACCCCCTGGCCAGATTTTATCTGCGAGAGTCCCTCTTTCAGTTCCCGGATATTAGAGGCGATGAATGAGCGCGGCATAAACTCGCCCAGACACAGATATTGAGCCGCCTTACTGCTAAGCAACGATCGAAAGAGAGGATGGTTGACCATTCGAAATTTTTGCGCCAACGACATCTTTAGCGCGGCCAGCTCGTGTTCTTTTACTCCGGCTGTCTTATCAAAAATTAAATTGGGAACAATTGTCCGCGTAACTTTCTGCCAAGCGCCCCCCGAAGCCACCCAGGCTTTGGTAAAAACTTGCGCCGCCTCGTCGTACCAATGAATTTCCGCCCGATAAATATTTATTTTTTTCTTGAGACCGAAAATACCCCACTCGGCCAAAGCTTTGGTCGTGGTCTCTGATCCGGTTTTAGGATGTGCCTCTCCCCAATCATCTCCGGTATAAATTATGACTATGTTTTTTGTGGGCATAATAGTTTCTTATTTAGTTTTATCCTACCAGTTTATCGATTTATTTTCAACCTGGCGATGACTTTATTTTGTTTTCATTTCTTGATATCATAAATGGAAGTTACCATTAAATTGATTTTTATGCAAAAATTGGCAATTGACTGCGCCCCGCTGGTCAGTATCATCACCCCAACCCTCAACCGGGCCAAGATAATCCCCGATGCCATTAAGAGCGTCTTGGGCCAGACCATGACACACTGGGAACACATTATTGTTGATGACGGGAGCATGGATAATACCGAGGATGTCGTCCGCCGGTTTCCCGATCACCGCATTATTTACATCAATCGTTTCAAACAGCGAGGGATAAGCGATGCCCGCAATTTGGGTTTACGTCTTGCCTCCGGCAAATATATCGTCTTCCTCGATTCTGATGATACTTTCCCAAAAGACAGTCTGGCTATCCGAGTGAAATTTATGGAAAAACACCCATCTCTCGCCATGGTTTGCGGACAGGGTGACGTAGTCCGGAGCCAGAAATATCTCCGTGCCCTGGAGAAAATTGACCCAACCAAAAAGCAAACCCGTTTTTCTCACAATGCCAGTGATGCCTTGGTCGCCTTCAAAAAACTCAAAACCCATAAAGCTCGTTATCATCTACTCCTGGAGGAAAATTTTATTCTTACTGGCACCGTCATGCTCAGACGGAAAGTTCTGGAAAAAATCGGGAGCTTTGATACTAATTTTGTTGTGGCGGAAGATTATGATTTGTGGCTGCGAGTCGCCCGTAATTATGATTATGCTGCCTTGGATGAGGTATTAGTCAATTATCGACGCTTTGATGATTCTATCTACCTTGACGCCAGGAAGAAAAAAATCCACCTGAAATATGTACGATTGGCGCAGACAAAGCAGAAGCCCTGGAAATAGATGCATAACTAAAAACGATCCGCCTGAGGCGGGTCGTTTTGGTACGACATAGATAATTTTTGTCTATGTTCTTGTCTTTTTCTTCTTCTGGAGTAACACCAAACTTACTTTGTATTTAAAAACATGGGACTGGCGTTTGCGATCCTTGATTGTTTCCGCTTTGATTATTTTCTGCCCGGGAAACAAGGCCGCTAGCTCCCGTGCGGTGGGCCGAAAGCCATTATCAATTGGGAAGGGGTGATAGTGGTAAAGGTTAGGCACTGACACTAATAGATAACCACCAGGTTTCACCAGCCTGATAATATTTTTGGCCACCTTGGTCACACTGGTCACATGTTCGAGCATGTTGGCGCAAAGCACAAGATCATACCGCTTGGTCAGCTTAGGCTTCTCAATGTCTACGATCAAATCAATCCCAGGATAATGACTTCTGTCGGCATGTGTAACTAAAATTTTCCTCTTAACCAATGGGGAAATCACATTCTTCGTGATGTAGGGCTGGATCTCGGTTCGAAATTTCTTCGACGCCGATCCCAGATCGATAGCCTGGCTTCCGGCCGGCAATTCTATCTTGGCTAGGGTTTTTTTAATCCACCGCGATTCTTCGTAAAGCATAATTTATTTAATTTTAACAAATTTTCTCTTCCCCGCCTGAATAATCGTTCCGGCCTTAATCAAAACCTGGCTCTGCCAATCTTTTACGACCTGATCGTCAATTTTAACGCCACCTTGTTCAATCAGCCGTCGCCCGACACTTTTACTGCTGATCAGTTTAGCTTCACTTAGAAGATCGATCACCGGCCACTCGCCCGATTTAATCGCAATCACCGGCATTTCTGTCGGTTTTTCTTTTTGGGAAAAGACTTTAACAAATTCTTGCTGAGAGGCTTGGGCAATTTTTTCGCCATGAATAATCTTGGTAATCTCGTAAGCCAATCTCAGTTTGGCATCGCGGGGATTGGCGCCGGCCGTCAATGATTTAATCTCAGCCAAGGATAGAAATGTATTGTTGACGAATAGAATCGGGATCATTTCATCAGGCTGGGCCATAATTTGACCGAAAAAATCGGCCGGAGCGGCGTTTAAAAATACCCCGGTTCCCCTACTCTTTGACATTAGTTCACCCGTTTTTGGATTTTCCATCAAGGTCACGGCAACCACAAACTTATCTTTGCCGGATAATTGCTTGAGTAACGTCCTGCCAGCCAAGGCATTAAATATCTGGTCAGTCCCACACATCTCCACATCAACTCCCATCGCCACGGAGTCATAACCCTGCATTAAGGGATACAAGAATTCATGCAAATGAATCGGCTTGCCCTCGGCTAAGCGCTTTTGAAACATGTCACGCTCCAGCATTTGTTGTACGGTGAAATGACTGGCCAGACCCAGTAATTTTTCCAAGTCCATCTTGGCCAGCCAATGACTGTTATACATTATTTTAGGCGGATTACTCGTGTTCTTGAAATCCATCAAGGGCTCAACCAACTCTTTCCATTTTTTAACATTAGCTTCCACTTCCTTAGCTGATAGTTGTTGACGGGCCGCCTTTCGGTCGCTCGGATCGCCTATTCGCGCCGTAAAATCACCAAATAAAATAATTACCTCATGCCCCAGCTGTCGGAATTTTTCCAGCAACATAAAGTTTTTCGCATGGCTCAAGTGCAAAGTAGGAGCGGTGGCATCAAATCCGATATAAAATTTCAATTTTTCGCCACGAATAAGTTTTTGCCTAAAATCCTCGCGCGATGGCAAGACCTCCACGATAGTTCCGCGGTTAAGAATTTCATCAATTTTTTTAGGGTCAGTAACCATAAGGTTTATTTTTATCTTCCTATATTGTAGCGTGTTTAAGAGAAAATTCAAGTAGTCATGGTCTGGTGTTTCCTCCGGCGATATACTGGTTTATCGGTTATATTACCTTCTATTTGTCGTTTTATTTGGTGCTAAAAAGACTGCCGACGCCTTGTTTTTTCTTATTTTTCCGCTATAATTAAGGCTAGATGACACCCCGACCCACCCAAAACTGGTTTTACCAAGAAACCCGCTCCGACGGGCCGTTTTGGCCTAAGAAAAAAGATGCCGTCCTTAAGAAACAAAAAAAGACGGCTGGCCAGGAAAAAAGTGAACCCCCAAAAAAGAAACGGTGGAAAAAAATCCTGAAAATAACCGGCTATGTCTTTTTAGCGCTGGCGATTTTTATCCTGGCGGTTTTCCTATGGGTGGCTAAAGATTTGCCTTCCAGCAAGGATATCCTTAGTGGACGCCTAGTGGATCAAGCGACGCAAATTTACGACCGAACAGGTGAGCACCTCTTGTATGAAATCCACGGCGACGAAAATCGCACCTTGGTCAAGCTGACTGATCTGCCTAAGCATATTCCAGAAGCGACTATCGCCATTGAAGACGACGCTTTTTATCATCATTTTGGGTTTGATGTCCAGGGCATTATCCGCGCCGCTTGGAAGGATATTACCGGCCAAGGCTACTCCCAGGGCGGATCAACTATCACCCAACAACTAATCAAAAACACTATCCTGACCCCGGAAAAGACCTTTACCAGAAAGGTAAAGGAGCTTATTATGGCCATCGAATTAGAAATAAAACTTAGCAAGAACGATATCCTAGAGCTATACCTAAACGCCATTCCGTACGGATCAAACGCTTATGGGATAGAGGCCGCTTCCCAAAATTACTTCAGTAAACCGGCGGCGGAATTGGATCTGGCCCAGGCCGCGTTGCTGGCCGGAATCGCGCAAGCGCCGACTTATTATTCCCCGATCAACCACCCCGAGAGGGCCAAAAACCGCCAGGAAAAAGTCCTAGATCGTATGGTTGAAGAAGGTTATATCACCGAGGCGGAAGCGACCGATGCCAAGGCGGAAGATATTAAAGTGGCCGTCCGAAAAAATATCGCCACCGCTCCTCATTTTGTCGATTACCTCAAGGAAATATTGGTGGAAAAATACGGGATCAAAAAAGTGGAAACGGGTGGATTGAAAGTAATTTCCACCTTAAACCTAGATCATCAAAAAATCGCGGAAGAGGTTCTCGCGGAACAAAGAGCCGCCAACCAAAAATACGACGTCCATAATGGCGCCCTGGTTTCAGTCGACGCAAAAACCGGAGAAATCTTAGCCATGGTCGGCTCGGTCGACTACTACCAGGATGAAGACGAAGGCGGTAAAATGGACGGCCAGGTTAATGTCACTACTTCTTACCGCTCCCCTGGTTCTTCGATTAAGCCCCTGGAATACGCGACGGCCTTTGCGCGCGGGTTTCCCCCGACGACGATGGTTTATGACGTTCGGACATCTTTCGGAGCCGACGGCAGCGGCCAGGAATATATCCCGAAAAATTTCAGCGGCGGCTTTGCCGGACCAATCAGTTTCCGCTCTGCTCTCCAGCAATCACTGAATATTCCGGCCGTCAAAGCGTATTATCTGGCCGGCGCGGAAAACGTCTCTACGATGGCCGCCAAACTAGGTTATGATAATTTCGTGGCGGGCAAAGAATACGGACTGGCGACCGCTATTGGCGGAAAGGAAGTCATGGCGTTGGACCATGTTGGGATGTTCCAAGCTTTCTCCAACCGGGGAAAATTCATGGATCCGACCGGGATCCTGAAAGTCACCGACTGGTCAGGCAATGTCCTGGAAGAAATCGACTTGGGGCGCGGGACTCAGGTCATGGACCAGAATGTGGCCGATAACATGAATAATGTCTTGTCTGATAACAACGCCCGGACCTGGGGAAAGCGGGAATTAGTTTTAAAAGATCGTCCCGTTGCCGCCAAAACCGGTACCAGCAATAAAGAATTTGGCGGCGGCATCAGGCCGAATAATCTCTGGACTTGCGGTTATACCCCCCAAATCGCCACAGCCGTTTGGGTCGGTAATAGCAATGGGTCGGCATTGGCGATGAGTGCAGAGGGATTGATTAATGCCGCTCCGATTTGGCAGAAATATATGAACCGCGTCCATGAGGGTCTGCCTGTAGAAGAATTCAGCGAACCGCAAACTATCGAATCTAATAAGCCCATTTTACAAGGCCGGCTTTCCGGCGAAGTGGAAGTGGAAATTTGCCAGCCATCCGGACTTTTAGCCAATGAATACTGCCCGGCTGCAAAACGAGAAAAGAAAAAATTTCGCGACGCCCATTGTATTTTGTATTACGTCAACCGTCTTGATCCTTTAGGTGATCGTCCGAAAAATCCAAAAGACGACCCACAATTCAAAAACTGGGAAGACGGGGTGCGTGCTTGGGCGGAATCCAGTGATTTTGGCGGGATCCCACCAACAGAAACAGATACCTTACATAACCCGGAAAATTGGCCTTCAATATCAATCACTACTCCGAGTAGTGGTGCCACCATTACTTCAGGAATTTTCTCCGTCGCCGTAAATGTTTCCGGTAAAAACCAGATTAAAGAAGTTGTTTATACCCTGGATGGGAAAAAAGTCGGTTCCGCCACCAAAAGTCCTTTCGGGGCTGACTTGGTGATCCCGGCCGGACTGACTAACGGTTTCCATACCCTCAGCGCGACAGTTTATGATATCGCTGACAATAAAGCAGAAACTAACTTAGATCTGAATTTTAAGGTCACTAATGTCAAACCGTCTGTGTCTCTGATGTCACCTGGCAGCGGAACAACGGTTTCGGGCGGCGGCGCGGTTTTGGTTTCGGCCAAAGCTTCTGGTAGCACGCCGATAACCCGGGTAGAGTTTTTCGCGCAAAAGCCGGACGGAGAAGTTTCGTCTTTCGGTGCCGATTCCTCACCTGACGGTTCTGGGCTCTATGGCATGACCTGGACGGCCGGCAGTGACCGGGGTACTTATTATTTATTTGCCCAGGCACAGGATGAGGCGGGAAATACCGCCCAAAGCGGCAAAGCGGCCATTACCGTTAATTAAACCAATATGAACAAGCTGGTTTACATCATTACCAGGAAAAAACACGCGGCTAATCTGATAAAAGACTTGCTGGCCCAGAAATTTTTTATCACCGAATTGGAGGCTAATGGCGGATTTTCGCGGGAGAAACTCTCGATTATTCTCCTGGGGACCGACGAAGAAAAAATAGATAACCTGCTTTAAATTACCAAAAAAAACTGCTCTTCCCATGAAGAAATAAATATTAACGGCGTCCCCTTGCCGGTACAAGGACAAGAAGATATAATCCAGTCTCAGGCCGGTGACAAAGTCAGAGTCAAAGTCGGCGGGGCCACGGTCTTTATCACCAACCTGGAACGTATGGAAAAAATATAGCTATGCCCAAGATAGATCCGGCGCTAAAAAATTCCCTTGATCAATTGGATCAGGCGAAAAAAAAGAAACGAAAAAAAGGCTGTTTAAGAGCCTTTTTGATCGTTTTGGCTATTTTAGCCATCCTTTTAGGCCTGGCTTATTTAACTTTTTTCTCCCCTTTTGCTTTCCCTGGTTTGGGCCTAAGAGGTGAACTAGGCGGCCAAATCAATATTCTGGTTTTGGGACGCGGCGGCGAGGGGCATAGCGGCGCCAATCTCACTGATACGATTATGCTGGTGATGATCCGGCCGGGCGATAAAAAAGTCGCTATGCTGTCTATCCCCCGCGACTTATGGGTTGAGACCCCTAAATACGGTGCCAGTAAAATAAACGCTGTTTTCAGCGCCGCTAAAAATTCCGGCAAGAGCGATGAGGCGGCCATTGATCTGGTAAAACAACACGTCTCCGAAATAACCGGCGTGAACCCGGATTATTACGCGCTGATTGATTTTGAAGGTATGCGGGAAATGGTTGACGCCGTCGGCGGAATTGACGTCACAGTTGATACTGAATTCAACGATACCTTGCATAAAATTCACTACAAAAAAGGGGTTAATCATTTTGATGGCGAGCAGGCGGTTATGTACTCCCGAGCGCGCTATGCCGATTCCGGTGAAGGATCAGATTTCCAGCGAGCCGACAGACAGCAGGATATTATCATGTCACTGAAAGACAAGGCCATGACTTCGGAAACCTTACTTAATCCGGGAAAACTAAGTGCCCTTTATGACCAATATCAGAAAAATATCATTACTGATATCAGTTTAAGGGAATTAAGCCGGTTGCGGGTTTTGGCCGGAGATTTATCCGATGAAAAAACCATCAAAGCGGTTTATAGCACATCTAATGTGCTGGTTTCCGGGAAATCAAGTGGTGGAGCCTATATCTTGAAGACGAAAACTGGCGACTGGACCGAGACTAGGGCGTTAGCAAAAAATATCTTCAAAGACCAGCCTTCAGTCATGATTCTCAACGGCACTAAAGAAGCAGGGAAGGCCAAAAGCGAGTCCGAGAACCTAAAGGCCTCTGGTTATAATATCCTGGGGCAAGCCGATGCCGATCGTCACACTTATATTCAAACCATGGTTTACGATAACCGCGGCCAATACGGGAAAGAAGCTAAAAAATTAGCGAATAAATATGACGGAGTGGTGGCGGAAGGTAAATACGAAAAACAACAAGCGGATCTTGTTGTGGTCTTAGGGCAGGGAGAGGTCAAGACTTCCTGGTTCGATAAACTCTGGGGTTGGATTAAACCCGAGCCAAAAATGTAATTATTGTTTGACGATTATTTTTATCCGGCTTACTTTCTGGCCGGATTTTTTGTTTATTCGCTCCAATAATTCCGGCTCGCGCCAGTGAATCGCTTGGGCATAATTAGATGAAGGAACGCCGATCTTAATCACCCCGTCGGTAAAAGAAATTGTCTCAATCGGGGTCAATATCTCTCGGGGAAAAATTTGAGCTGCCTCTTGATCAAAAATCTGGCAGACGGAAACCGCCTGGACTGGAAGCTTTAAACCGTAACGGTTAACCAGCTTATTTAATTCGGCCTGGATATTATTCATGGTAATTGCTTATTTGTCCGTCGGCGACATTAAAGATTGACAGCGGACGACCTAGCACTGGCTTTAAGCTGGCGCTATCGGTTGTCGTCAAAAAACATTGCGCCGATCCTAAGTTTTTTACCAATGCTTTTTGCCGAGAAAAATCCAGTTCGGAAAAAACATCATCCAACAGCAGGGCCGGTGTTTTTTCAGTTCGGCTCTCAATGAATTTTTTTTCCCGAAATTTTAAGGCCAGGACGGCACTGCGCCATTCCCCGCGGGACCCGCTTTGAACCAAGGGGCGGTTGTTTAACAGAAAAACAAAATCATCGCGATGGGGGCCGACAGTAGTTTGCTTGACTAATAGATCCTTGGACCAATTTTTTCGCCAACTGCTTTGTAATAAACTGAATAACTGCTGATCAGCCAAAAGTAATTCCACCCCGGGCATGTCTAGGGCTGGCTGATAGGCCAATTTTAACTGGCTGGAATCATGGCTTAAACTTTGGTAGTCGTGGGTCAATTCTTGGTTAATAAATTCCAAAAAAAGCGATCTTTCTTTGATTAAGCGACTCCCTTCAGCCGCCATTTGAGCCTCCCAGATCTCCGCTTGAGAGCGCGCAAGGGGTTTTAAACCGGTAGACTCAAAGATAAGGGCATTACGCTGTTCCAGGGCCTGATTATAGCGTTGTAGGGCCTCGTGATAGCGAGAAAATATTTGTCCCAGCACAATATCTAAATAGCGCCGCCGATCCTTAGGGTTGGCCGAGACCAATAATAAATCATCCGGCGAAAAAAGAACTGTCAAAAAATTCCCGACGGCTTTACGAGACAAAATTTTAGCCCCGTTAATAGTGACGATTCGTTTAGGAGACTGCTTGGTATTTTCTTTCGCGAGCGCAGAGACGATATTTTGCCGCTGTCCATCGTCATTAACTAAACCCTCTACCCTGGTAAAATCATTTCCCCATCTAATTAAATCCGGGGTATGAGAGGTGCGCCAAGATTTAAATAATGACAAAAAACGAATCGCTTCTAAGAGATTCGTTTTGCCAGTTGCGTTCGCGCCGACCAGGACAATTACTTGGTCAGGAAAACAAACAGACAACTTTTGATAATTACGAAAGTTTTGGAGCTTGAGTGTTTGTAGGTACATAACCCTAGCGTGAGGGCGGATTCAAGGGATCAAAACCGGAATCAATTTCTTGTTTATCGGAATAACCGTCGTTATCGGTATCTTTTTTATGCGGATCGGTATGATAATTCTCCATTTCCTGCTTATTGGTCAAACCGTCACCGTCACTATCTAATTTCTCGTCAATAAGCTTATCGGAGGTGGTGGTTGTTTGAGTATTGCCCGGAAAATAATAGGCCACGGCAAAAAAGGCGCTGGTGCCTAAGGCGGCCAAGCCAATCGTCACTAAAACTAAAGCGATAACCAAAATTAATTTCATGCTATTGTTTTATCGGCATGACGACGTAAGTATAACCGTCGGCTTTACTGCTTCTTAGAATCCCAGGGCCGGAAGAACTATTGGTCAGGAAAACAACCTGTTCAGTCTTTAAGCTGTTTAAGCCGTCAAGTAAGTAGCGATAATTAAAGATAACTTCTGAAGTCTCCCCTTTTATTTTGGCTTTTATTTTTGAAAGATTCTTGCCGACTTGGGAAGAAGACGCTTCCAGAGAAGTTGTTTGAGCGGGAACATTAAATTCAAAACGTAAATCATTGGCTCCGGCTTTGGCAAATAATCCGGTGACTTTTATTCCTTGTAAAAACTGTTCCCGGTCATAAAGAGCCTCGGTTTGGAAATTATCAGGAATAATCTGTTTATAGTCAGGATATTGCCCTTCAACCAATCTGGTTACTAAGCTGGAGTCGCCGTATTCAAACATCATTTCATTTTCGGATAGCGATATTTTTAGCTTTTCTTCGGCATCTTGACCGATGATATGTAATAATTCAGAAAATGTTTTAGCCGGAACAATGGCATTTTTTGGCTTTCCTGAGATTTTAACATCTTTAATAATCCCCTCCGCCAGACGATAACTATCGGTTGCGGCCAAAGTAAGCTGGTTGCCGGATAGAGACATAAAAACCCCGGCTAATTCAGGGCGAGATTCATCAGAGGCGGCCGCAAAAGCAACTTTAGAAACAATTTCAATAAAATCACTGGCATCGACCGAGCAAATTTCTTTATCTTTTATTTTCGGGATTAAGGGGAATTCTTCCGGATCAATACCGTTTAAAGTAGCGTTGAAATCACCGCAAGAAATCTTTAAAATTTTATCCTGTGACTGTAAAGTTATATTTTCGGCAGGTAAAGAACGGATATACTCAGATAAAAGCTTGGCCGGAACCGTCACAGAACCAGCTTCTTCAACTTTCCCGCGAATTTTAACGGTAATACCGGTTTTGATATCGGTAGTAGAAAGTTTTAATTGCCCGCCTTCGGTCTGGATTAAAACATTAGCTAGAACTGGTAAGGTTGAATCACTCCCTACCGCCTGACTGACGATGGACAGTCCTTTATTTAAATTTTCCTGAGTACAAATAATTTTCATAATTATTTATTTATCTTCTATCATTATTATCTTATAAGAGTTGTGAATTAGGTGGAAAAGGTATTATAGGTGCTATGTTAAGAGGAAACAGTTGTTTAATTATTTTCGGGAAAAGTTTTGAATAAAGTTGAAAGATTACAGGAAAAGTATTTTAGTCCGTGAGCTTGTTGAAAATATCTTACTTATCCAGTTTCTTTTGCACAAATATTTCCACCAGAAAAAGGTCTTATCAATAAGTTTTCCACTATGGCAGGTAAAGACGTTGTCGGATCAAATCAACTTCCTGGCGCAATTGCTCATTACCGTCTATTTCATCTTTTATTTTTTCACAGGCATGCATCGCGGTGGTGTGATCACGGCCGCCTAATTCTGAACCGATAGAAGGAAAAGAAGAATTTATTTCTTCCCGCATTAAGAACATGGCGATTTGCCTAGGATTAACAATTTCTTTTTTCCGGCTAAGTCCCTGGAGATCGGCCGGCGACAAATTATAAAATGAGGTTACGGTTTCTATGATATGTTTAGGCGACAAGGCTTTCTTTTTAGGGTTAGCGATGATATTTGCCAAAACATTTTTAGTCATTTCTATATCCGGCAGATGGTCATTGAGTTGAGCGTGGGCGATCACCCGATTTAGGGCTCCCTCCAGTTCTCGAATATTATGCTGGATATTATTGGCGATATAATCGATAATTTCTTCCGTAACATTGAACTTTTTATCCCTGGCTTTAGCGAAAAGAATCGCTTTACGCGTCTCAAATTCAGGTTGGCCGATATCGGCAATCATCCCCCCCTCAAAACGAGAACGGAGCCGGTCTTCGATGGTCGGGATCGCTTTCGGCGGACGATCAGAAGTAAAAACAGTCTGTTTATTGGCATTATAGAGCGCGTTAAAGATATGGAATAATTCTTCTTGGGTTTTTTCCTTCCCGGACAAAAACTGGATATCATCGATTACTAAGACATCGTATTCCATATAAAGATTTTTGAATTTCTCAATGGAATTGTTTTTGATGGCATTGACTAAGCCGCTAGTGAATCTTTCGCTGGTAGTGAAAAGAATAGTTTTGTGCGGCGTAGTTACCCGGATATGGTTACCAATCGCGTGTAAAAGATGGGTTTTTCCTAAGCCAACACCGCCGTAAATAAAAAGCGGGTTATATTGTTTCCCCGGGTTTTTAGCGACCGACTGACAGGCCGCGTGGGCCAGTTCATTTGAAGAACCAACGATAAAATTTTCAAAGGTGTAACGGGGATTTAAATTGGTCTTACTGTCGACTTCTTCAAAAGCCGGTACTGGGACTTGATTTTCCGGCAGGGTCCGGGCTACCGGCAGGGGGTTAGGGTTAGCGTGAGGGACTGTCCCAATCTGGTACGAAACCCGGCGGATCCGGTTGTTGGTTACCCGTTGCAGGGCGGCAAAAATTTCTTTGTTAAGTTTGTTTTCCAGCCACTCTTTGGCAAATCCGTGCGGAACGCCGATAATAAATTCCCCGTTTTCCGAGGAAATAATACCCGTTCCTTTAAACCAGGTGTTAAATTTTGCTTTACTAATAACCAGTTCCAGCTCGCCAAGCACTGTTTGCCAAATTTGATTATTATCCATTCCGGGTTTAAGGAGTAAACATCGGCTTGGAGTCTCTTTTAAGAGATTATCCAGGAACCATGTTTAGAGTTACTTTTAGTTTTGAGATAAGTATAGCATAGAGAGGCCAGGTGGGGACGTCAAGGGTTGTTTAAAAATTGTTGAAAATTTGTGTAAGAAAAATGATTGACAAATTTACAATCTTTGTTTTTTTTTAAAACAAAGTTTTTTTAATTGATCCGTTGACTCTCTTGAGCAGGTCAGTTATACTGCTACTTGCTATTATCTCTAAAATTCAGTTCCTATGGGCAAAACTAAGCGAACTTATCAGCCGAAAAAACGGAAACGTTCCCGTCAGCACGGTTGGCGCAAGAGGATGCGTACCGCGACTGGCCGCCGGGTAATCAAGCAGCGACGCGCTAAGGGCCGTCGCCGTCTAACGGTCTAACCTAATTACCATGCTTCCTCGTGAATTTCGGCTGTCAAAAGATTGGATCTTAAGCAAAGTACGCCGACAAGGGAGGCGAGCCACCGGGCGTTTTAGCATGGTTTTTTTTCTGCCAAACCGTTCCTCCTCGTCATCAAGGGCTTCGATCATCGTCAGTAAAAAGATTTCAAAATTAGCGGTGGAGCGAAACCTGGTTAAGCGGCGTTTTAGCGAAGCCTTACAGAAGATCAGGCCGCGGCTAGTCCGTGGTTATTATCTGGTTTTTTCCTTGTCGTCCCACAGTCGCAATGTTTCCTTCCAGGATTTATCAGACGACTTATCTAGCCTGCTTAATAAAGCGCGGTTACTCAAGTCAAAATGAACATCATTACTTTTTCTATTCTGCGTTTAATCCGCTTTTATCAGCGGTTTTTGTCACCTGACCATGGGCTTCTTTTCTCGCATCTTTATCCTGACGGGTGCTGTAAATTTTACCCTACCTGCTCCGAATACGCCTATCAGTCTTTATCACGCCACGGCTTACTTAAAGGCTCTTGGCTGGCCTTTAAACGCGTTCTGCGCTGTAATCCCCTAAGTCTGGGCGGCGTAGACGAAGTTCCTAAAGATTAATCCAAAATTATGAATTGGTTTATCTGGATCTATACTGAAATATTGTACAAACCGTTGTTTAACGCCATGGTTTTTTTGTATAACTTGATCCCCTGGGAAGGCTGGGCTTTGGCTTTCGCGATCATTATTTTAACATTGTTGATCAAGTTGGCTCTCTACACCATGTCTTCCCGTTCCATCATCGCCCAGCATGAAATGCAGGAATTACAGCCAAAACTGAACGATATCAAAGAAAAATACAAGAAAGATAAAGAAAAACAGAGCCAGGAGATAATGAAATTTTACAAGGAAAACAAGATAAATCCTTTTTCTTCTTGTCTCCCCTTACTGATTCAATTACCGATATTAATCGCTTTGTACCGGGTTTTTATGCAGGGCATTAGTGATCCTAATGAATTGACGGCGAACCTATACCCCTTTATCAGTAATCCCGGACAACTCCAGGCTAATTTTTTAGGGGTGCTTGATTTTTCAACTCCCAATATTATTTTGGCGATTCTAGCTGGCGTTGCTCAGTTTTTCCAGTCTTGGCTGATGCTGAAGATGAGGACCAAAAAAGAATTGGAAAGAGAAGCCGAACGGAAACGCCGGACAAAGTTATCGGGAAAGGCGCCTGATTTTGCCGATACCGCGTCTAATATGACCAAGCAAATGGCCTATATTATGCCGGTCATTACGGTTTTTATCTCACTTAGCTTGCCCAGCGGATTGGCCTTTTACTGGATTATCACCACGGTTTTCGCTATCGGCCAGCAATGGTTGGTGATGAAAAAAAAGGAACAACTGGAACTAGCCTCGGAGAAAAAATCCGCCTCTCGCTAGTTCCTCGTCCCCGCCGGGCTAAATACTGAACACCTATGTCCCCCGATCAGCAAAGAATTATCCACGAAATTGTCAACGAGATTAGCTATTATTTGGGTCAAAAAACCAAAGTCTCTTTTTTCGATTCACCTGGGGACCCGATCGTGACCGAAGTAAAGCTTTCCATGCCTGATTCCTCAGTCTTACTGGCGGACGGCGGCGGCAGCCTGATTGCCTTGCAGCACCTGTGCCGGATTATGTTTTTTAAAAAAACCGGCAGCGAAGCGAAGTTCTTGATCGATATTAATAATTACCGTCACAATCGGCAGCAGTATTTGGCGGAGCTAGCGCGTGATATGGCGCAGAAAGTCTCCCAAGAAAATCGCTTAGTCATACTGAAACCGATGAATTCTTACGAGCGGCGAATCATTCATTTAGCCTTGGCGGAAGATAAACGGGTCGCTACCGAAAGCCTCGGTGAGGCGGCCGAGCGCCGGGTAATCATCAAACCTCAAAATTAATAAAAATGATAAGTTATCGCGCCTCTAATTTAATCGGCCAAACATTGGCTCGTCTTAAGCAGGCAGAACCGGTTGATAAATTACTACATCTCCTGATTAATGCCGACAACGGCGTAATTCTGGCCTTAATCGGCCGGCGGGAGGTTTTAGCTCCGGAAAAGATAAATGCCTCCCCTCTTCCCGCCAAACTTATCGGTCGTCTCCCCAAAAATGAGGAAAAGGAAAACATTAATTTAGCCCTGAAACACCGCCAATTCGTGCTTAAAAGCCGAGTCGAAACCGAAAGCGGCCATTATTTGGGGCGCGTCCTGGATTTTGAATTTGACGATATTTCCTGGAAGATAAAAAAGATTTATATCTCCGATAAAATATTTCTACGGGCCTTAGCCCAGCAATTACAGATCCCGCATGAAGATATTTTATTTATCGGCAAGGACAAGGTTATCGTTCGGGACGGTTTGATTAAGCGAGAAATATCCGCCCAAGCGACTCAACCTGATTCCCGTTATGCCCGAGCCGATAGTGGAGCCACGCTTAGTGAAAAATCTTAGTCTTATCTTAATATCAAAAAACCGCTCAACTGAGCGGTTTTTATCTTAATCAATTATTTAATTAGGCCTATAACGAAACTAATTCCGCCCGGACTACGATTCTCTGGTGATTTGTCCCAACTGGATAGCAGGAAATCAAACTTAAGGTTGGGCGATTGGTTTTGCGGAAAATATTCGGATCCGCCGGGTCATAATCGTTTTTCCGAGAAGTTATCCGGTAACGCAGTTTGATCGACCCCCCGCTTATGACAATTTCATCACCGCGCTCGACTTGATCAAGATTGGCGCACAAAGTGTCGAAATTTCCGCGTGACCCGAAGCGCCCGGAACTGTGGCAGAAGAAGACGGCATCGCCATCTTCGCCCGGGAAAGCAGTTTTATCGTAATGGACATAACCACTTTTTAGGCCTTCGTAAATATCTTCTTCCTCGCGTGACGAAACAAAGACTAACGGAGCGGCGGTCCCAATTTTATCTAAGGTCATCGTATAACTTTCCAAGTCAGGGTTTATTCTGACGATAGAATTATCAAGGGGGTTAGACCCGCTCATTATTTCCAGGCCGTCGTTAACTCCGTCGTTGTCGGTATCGGGCTGGGACGGGTTGGTCCCGTAGCGGTCTCGTTCCCATTCGTCCTTGATCCAGTCGCGGTCAGTGTCAACCATGGCTTTATAGGTGCTGCGGGGGTCATAACCGTTTTCCAGTTCCTGCTTGTCGCTGAAAGAGTCGCCGTCAGTATCGGCGTTTTTGGGGTCGGTCTGGAAAAAACTGGTTTCTAAATAATCCGGCAAGCCGTCTTGGTCGGAATCGATTTTAGCCATAACCGGAGCCTTTTCGCCGTCAATTAACGGATCTGTTTCGGACATTTCCTCTGATTCCGAGCTCATGCTATTAGTACTAAACCAATAGCCCACTTCCGCTTTTATTTGATCAAACATTATAATAGCCGGAGTGACGGCCAGCCCTAAAAATATCACAAAAGTGATCCAGAAAAGCTTTGAATTTCGGCGCGGAAAGATTATTTCGGCCATAGAAGTTATTATCTACTCTCTTGGCGTCGTACTAAGATTAGGGCCATTCCAGCGATTATTGTCAGCGCCATAAAGACAAATAAGTAAGTCAGGGAATTTCCGCCGGTCTTGACCGTAGTGTGATCTTCCGGCGCGGCACGATCGGCTGTTTCTTCCGGAGCCACGGTGACCACAGGCGTGGTCGCGGCGGTAGCAGTCGGGGTTACTGTCACAACTGGCGTCGGAGTTGGTGTGGCGGCCGGCGTAACGGTTGGCACCGGAGTGGCCGTTGGGGTCGGGGTAACGACCGGAGTATTTTCCGGAACAGGAGTGATGGTTGGGACAATCGCCGCCGCTAAGGACAAAGAAGACGGCGAATTATTATTGCTGACTTTCCTTGATCCGTTCATGGCTAAGGTAGCAGTATTGGTGATACTGGCGCCCTCCGCCAGGTCGCTTTTGACCGTTACCTGAAACCGGATCTGCTGGTTTTGGCCGCCGGCCAAGGAAATATTGCTTATTTCAACCGCGGATTCGGTGGAATTATCTTTGGCGCCAGTCGGGGTACTTAATACCGTGAGACGTTCGGTTCCGGCGGGAAGAGGATCAGAAACTGACAGGTTCTCAAAATTAGATTCCGCGGTATTATGCAGGCTTAGGGTATAAGTTATACGATCCCCTTTGTTGATCGCGGTTCCAGAGGCGGGATCAGATGTTTCCTTGAACGTAATATCGTCTAAGGTGGCGATTTTGGGAGTGGTAGAAATTTGCTCTGACGGGACGGTTGTTAAAGGAGAACTTTGCTCTAAACCAACCGCAATCAAGACTTGATGATAAGCAGTTTTTAATTGGTCGGGGAAAACGAAATATCCAACTAATCCGGCGCCAACTAGCGCCAAAATAATAATTATCGTCACGGCCCAAGCCGGCGACAGTCGCCGGGACCGGAAACTTTTAGGCGGTAAAATTGTTTTGCCGCCGGTTTTTATCTCCGGTTTTTCCGGGCTGGCTTTAGGCTTGAGACCGGTTTTGTTTTGAAAAGTGGAAGCGGGAACCGTCCCCGAGGCAAACATTCTTTTCGTTCCGGAGGCAGAACTAGAAAACGGCCGAAAAGACTGCTGAGGAGCTGACGACGGCGCCATAACCGGCTGGGCCGGTCGCGCTGAAGGATAACCAGTATAACCGCCGTTTTTGATCGGCTCGTTCGCGGGCCGCGGTTTGATCAGAGGTGCTGATTTAATTGCGGCTGGTTGGGAATAATTGACGGTTTTTACCTGGGTCGGCATTGGCTTGTCTCCCCGATCAAGAGGACGTGCCGTTTGCGAAAACCGGTTAGGAACCGCTGGTGGCTTTGGAGCTGGGCTTGAGGGTGCAGTAAACGGCCGGGAGGTTAAGGGTTGTCGTGACGTTGAGTTGTCAAAGGGACTGGCCATGATAAATGTTAACGAGTGCTTGGAGAGAGCCTTTGGCTTTGCCTAAGCTAAAAGGGAGCTCCGCATCCGAAACACTCAATTTAAGCATAAAAAAGTTATATAGTCAATAAGAATAGGTTGTATTTTGGTTTCTTGGCATTCAAAGACGCTTTTTGATGTCTTTGAGGTAAAAAATAAGGGAGAACCCATTGGTTCACCCTTACTTATTTTTCACTTTACGTAATTAATTATAGCAGGAAAAATACTAGTTGTCAAAGGGGTTATGTGCAAAAATGATTATTACTGTCACGATGACCAATTGACAACCTTTCACGTATTCCTTATGATCCAGAGTTAGCCAAAAATTGAAAACCATTCACAGGAGGTCAAGAATGAAAACAATTGAACAGTTAGCGATGTGGTTTATTGGCACCATGGGTTTTCTGAATCATTGTGAGATCAGAGGGTCTTTGGCTGTTCGTCGACAATTTGATTGGCTTGGGGAATCTTTGGCGACTTTCTTGGCGGAAATCGCTAAAAGAACCCAGGGTGCCACCTTAGATGATTTCATCCGTACCGCTCCGGTTCTTGCCATCAAACAAGAAATTCAAAACACCCTTCTGGCTGTCGAAGAGCTGGTCAACGATCTTAATAATCCGGCGATACATTCTGGCAGTCAATTGGCGGAAGCCCTGAAGGATAAAATTACCAAGGAACCGGAGCTGAGGGGAAAAGTGGTGAAATCCTTTTCCGACGAGGATGACCCGGAGGAAGACTTGATCTTTCTTGAGGAAATCATCGAGGCGATCGAGGCCCATGACGGCATTAAGGGCTATCCAGCAAGATTAATTAGTTGTGCCGAGCGACTGATAGTTCTGGCGAAAAATGCCAATCCGGAATGGCGTCCGCCGATAACCAACAAGGGAATAGCTGATTTGAGCGACCTGCTCAGGATCGAAGAAAAAACAGGCTCAAAGGAGGAATCAGAATAACGCCACGAGTTAAACGCCTAACAAAGACAATTTCTTGGTTAGGCGTTTTAATATAAAAAACACCGTCTATTGATCGGTGTTTTTTCAAAAGACTATTCAAACTTTGGTCCAAACTTTGGGTTTTTTACCAATTCCCCCTTTGTATAATAACCATAAATTGCCTCCGGCGGTAATCCGTAATATGGTATTTTCTTTTCGCTCAACTGATTAGACAAAAAACCATCAATATGATCTAAATTCCTTTTGGTCCAGGGAACGGTAATTTTTTTAGGAAAAGCCATGATTAGCATTCCATCAGCTCCTTTGTGAGTTAAAATTTGTCGGGAGGAAGATGGTTTATCTAATTCAGGCAGTGTCTTGGCAATATTTTCTGGTGAATCCATAATAGCTGTTCCTTGCAGGCCTCTTTGGGAAAAAAACTGTTGACCAACCATTATTCTTCTGGCGGTATCACTGGCGGTTTGGTGCACGATCAGATGATAATCCTGATTAAGATTTTTTAACGCGGCCAGAATTTCTTCTAGGTCTCGGAGATGCTCTAAATTGGCGATTTCCTTTTCCGTCAAGGGTGGCCTTTCCGAGAGATTTTCCTGATCGAGCTTCGCCTCTTTTTGGTTTTGATTATCTGGCGCTTCGGCAGTGGCGGGAGAAGTATTTAGACCAAATGCATCAATTTCTGGCGGCGGCGGGGGGAGATCCGCCGGGGGAATAACATTTTTATTTCTAAAAAAAGTTGGCAGATCCTTTATTTCATCGACAGTGATAAACTTAACTTCGGGATACGCTCGGCGTAATGGATCAGACAATGATTCATAATGACGCGGAATTAGAACTGCCGACAAATTTTCTCGATTGAATGGTTTCCCCGGGGTTCCAATCACCATAAATCCATGATTTTTTGCCGGGTAGCCCAAACCTGAAGGTTGTTTTTCTTGTTCGACTCCCTGGGCATAGAAAGATCCCCAGTATCTGCCGGCGAATTCATGATCCAAATGATTGAATAAATCTTTAAACTCACCATCGATACTATTAATACTACTAGAAAGTTCGAGGCCCCGAGCCGGTAAATTTCTGGCGAAAAGCGGGTCAAGTTTAGCCGCTTCCCTGATAAAATCTTCCATTTGGGTATCCGGTAGCCGCTCCCCGCTTTTTACCGCATAATGCAATTTATCAATTTCTTGCTGTAATTGTTTTTTAGCTTCCAAAGATTCCGCTGATTCCGGAGCGAATGAGCGCCTGGGGCCAGTTTCATGGTTAGCCATAAGAAAATCCAGGGCACTCCCTGTTTCAGCCTTGGCCTGAAAGGCGCGGTCTAATTCTTTTTTTGTTTTTTCAATTAATTCTTGCTCCGTTTGTTTTTGCCGGATTTCTTCTGGTTGATTCTGGCCATCTGGAAATTCGGCCGTGGAGGAAGAAGAATTTAGGCTATCCATTTCGCGCCATGTTTCCGGTGGCGGCGGAAGACCCTCAGAGGAAATAATATTATCATTTTCACCAGGTTTCGCCGGCGAGGAATCCGGGCGGTCGGTTGGATTGGGACGAAAACTTTCGGACATAGTTTGTTCTCTTTATGATTGTTACTTCAGTATATCACGGTATTTTTTAGCAGTTAATCAAGTTAATGGTCAAAGCTTAGTTAGCATTGACTTTTGGCTTAAATAAGGCTAGAATCCAGATATATTTATGTCCTCCGTTAAGCGCAAAATTGCCATTTCCACGGCCTTCCAATTTGCCGGTAAAATCATCTCGACCCTGCTGGGCCTGGTTTCCATCGCGATGATCACCCGCCATTTGGGAGTGGAAAGCTACGGCCAGTACGCTACCGCGATTACTTTCGTCGGAATTTTTTCAATTATTGCCGACATGGGCCTGTATATCTACGTGGTTAGGGAAATTTCCAAAAAAACGGAGGAATCGGAATACATCGTCAGCAATGTCTTTACTTTCCGGATCGTCAGCGCTGTTGTTCTCCTGGCTTTGGCGCCGCTCCTTTCACTTTTCTTCCCTTATGGCTCAACGGTCCAACAGGCGATCTTAATTTCTACCCTATCTTTCTTTTTCATTTCGTTAAATCAGGTTCTGATCGGGGTTTTTCAGCGAGATTTCAATACAAAAATGGTGGCGGTCGGGGAAATTGTCGGACGAGTGGTTTTGATCGCCGCCTTGGCCGTCGTAATGGCTCTTAATTGGGGTTTGGCGGCAGTTATCTGGGCCTTAGTCGCCAGTAGTGCGGCTAATTTTTTCCTGGTTTTCTTCTCGGCGCGGCGCCGGATGAAAATCCGCCTGCGTTTCGACCTGAAATTTTGGCGAGAGATTTTGAAGGTTACTTGGCCGATCGCCATTTCCGTCGTGCTCAACGCCGTTTATTTTAAACTCGACACTATTTTTTTGTCGGTGATGAAATCGGAATACGAAGTCGGTTTGTACGGCGAGGCGTATAAGATTTTGGAAGTGCTAATCGCTTTCCCGGCCATGTTTGCCGGTTTACTGATGCCTTTGCTTAGCCAGAGCGCGTTTGTCGACTGGCCTAAATTCAAAAGCGTCATCAGTAAGGGATTTGATTTTTTGGTAATGGCGGCGTTGCCGATCGTGATCGGGGGCTGGGTTTTGGCTCAGCCGATCGTGGTTTTTATCGGCGGGCCGGAATTTGCCGAGGCCGCTCCTATTTTACGGATTCTGGTGATCGCCACCGCCATGATTTTCATCGGTAATCTCTTTGCCAATGCCGTGGTCGCGGTCAATAAGCAAAAACAAATGGTCTGGATGTATTTATTGACTTCGGTGGCGGCGGTAATTCTTTATTATGTGACCATCCCAATTTTTTCATATTTCGGCGCCGCCTGGTCAACCGTGGCCACCGAAGCCCTGATGGCGGTTTTGGCTTTCTTTATGGTTTGGAAAACTTCGCGTTCGGCGCCGTCGTTGCGGAATCTGGGTAAAGCGGTTTTAGCGGCGGCAGTGATGGCGGGCATTTTGGTGGTCGGGGCCAGTTGGTGGCAATGGAATTTGTCCTGGTGGAAAATGCTAGTCTTGTTAATCACGGGTCTGGCTGGTTACGCCGCTATTTTGCTTGGCACTGGCGCGATCAACAAGAAAGATATAAACGAAGTACTTAAAAAGCCGGCGTGATAATCTTAATTATCGGTCCCGGGATTAATAATAATATTAAATATTATTCATGAATATTCTCATCATCAAAAATCCGATTCATTCCCAGCCGCACGGCGGCGGGGAGAGGCATACCATGCAGGTCGCCAACCATTGGCGCCAGGCCGGCCATAAAATTTATTTTACCACTACCTGCCCGTATCTCGGTGACTGGGCGCGGCGCGACGGTTTTGAGGTAGAAGACATTAGCTGGGCCGGCCAGGAAGCGGTGACGGAAAAAGCCCTAGCTAAATTTACCGTGACTTGGCCGCTGTTGCGACGGCGCTGGAAAAAATATTTGACGCAAAAGAAGAAAGAGTGGCAAATCGATTGTCTTTATATTTATTCCTGGAACGAGAAGTTTTTATTGGGCGCAATCGCCCGGGCCCTCGGAATGAAACTTATTTTCGTCGAGCACCGGCTGTTGGAAAAATTCATAAAGCTCAATCCGTTTCGGTCTTGGTATGCCCGCAATGCCCGGGACGGCGTAGTCGTGGCCGTGTCCGAAGCGGTCAAGCGCGGCGCCCTAGAAGTGGGCGTGCCCGCGGCCAATATCAAAGTGATTTATAACGGGATTGATCTCAGGGAGTTTCACGGCTTTCGTCCCGTCCCCCATCCGAATCTTCGTCTCGGCACAATTAGCCGGCTTTCTAGCGATAAAGGTCTCGAGAGCTTGATTGCGGCGAGCGCGCCGATCGCCAAAACGCACGAAGATCTAGAAGTGGATATCGTGGGGGCGGGACCGGATGAAAAGCAATTGCGACAGAAAGTAATTGAATTAGGGCTAAAAGAAACGGTAAGGTTTATCGGCAGTTTACCGAGAGAAGAGGTGGTGAAATTCTTGGGGACACTAGATATTTTCACTCTAACTCCGACACACGGCGAATCCTTTGGCCTAGTTTTGGCGGAAGCGGGCGCGGCCGGCTTGCCTTGCGTGGTCACCGATGTCGGGGGTGTGGCCGAAGTAGTCAAAAACGGTGAAACTGGAATTGTCGTGCCCCCGGGGAACCTGGCGGCGCTGACCGTGGCGCTGAAAAAACTTCTTGATAATCCAGCTTGGCGCGAGCGGCTCGGACAAGCGGCGCGCCGGCGCGTGGAAAAAATGTTTACTTTAGAGCGGATGCTTAGTGATTTTGATAAAATTCTAACCCCATGACGATCGGCATCGATATTCGAGCGCTGGCGGGACAGCGAGCTGGCAAAGGCTGGTCGGTTTATCATATTCTAAAAAACCTGACTCTTTTGCCGGAAGCGGCAGAGCACCGATTTATTTTATACGCTAAAGAAAAACCGGTTTTTGATTTTTCCTTGCCCGATAATTTTGTTATCCGGATCAAAAATCAGCCCAATCTTCTGTGGCACTGGGCGGTGGCCAACGAATTGAATTTTTCCGCCAAAATAGACATTTATCTCTCTCCGGTTTCTTTCATCGTTCCGGCTTTGGTGCCGAAAAAATGCGTGGTGATCGTCAACGACCTGGTGGCGAAACTTTTTCCCGCCGGCCACGACCGAAAAGCCACGCTCGTGGAAAACCTAACGCTTCGGCCGGCTTTGCGAAATAGCCGAGCCGTCATCGCTATTTCCGAAAGCACCAAGCGGGATCTGGAAAAATATTATCCTTTCGCGCGCGGCAAAATTACCGTCGCGCCCTTGGCGGCCAGCGGTCCGGCTAAGATGGCCACCGAAGCGGAAAAGCGCGCGGTGCTTGAAAAATATCGTCTGCCTAAAAAATTTTTGTTTTTTGTCGGGACACTAGAGCCGCGCAAAAATATTGTAAGGATAGTCAAAGCTTATGATCAGGTTAAAGACAAGCTTGGTGCCGATTTTGTTTTGGCCGGGAAAAAGGGCTGGCAGTGGGAAGAAATTTTTGACACTATCAAGCGTTTGGGATTGGACAAGCGCGTCCATTACTTGCGTTACATAAGCAATCTTGATTTGCCGTTGTTGTATCAGTCGGCTTCCCTGCTGGTTTTTCCCTCGCTTTATGAAGGCTTTGGTTTGCCGGTTCTGGAAGCGATGGCGGCCGGCTGTCCCGTGGTGACCAGCCGAGTTTCATCTTTGCCGGAAGTCGCCGGGCAAGCGGCGGTATTAGTTGATCCCAACCGGACGGAAGATATTGTCCGGGGAATATCGGAAGCCTGGCAAAGAAGGAAAGAACTGGCGGAAGCGGGCAAAATTCAGGCCGGAAAATTTTCTTGGGAGAAGACCGCCGGGCGGATTTTAGAAATACTGTCTGAAAAAAAAGAGGCGACATCATAGAGATGTCGCCCGAGAGAGGTTGATTCGATCAAATTTTTTCCCAGCCGTCGGCCGCCGCCATTTCTGTTATTTTGGTGACCAGTGCGACCAGGCCGAGGCCTGAGTTTTCCTGACGAGTAATCAGCTGATGGGCGCGCCGGGCGCAATTTGATCCAGCTCGCTGAGCGGTGCTATCCAGGTATCGCGCTAGGCCGTCTCGTCCGCCTGCCTCGGCAATCCTGATAATTTCCGGCATCAACCAGTCCCATTGAGTTTTTGCGACCACATTCGTCATCGGCACCTCCTTTCGCAAAACACATCATCTTAACGAAACCAGATGAACTTGGCAACTAAAAAAAGGAAATTCTCAATTTGGTGGTTCTCCTTGGCCGCCGCGACGGTTTTGACCGGGGCTTTTTTGAGCGCTTATTTTTCCTGGCTGGCTATCCCGATAATGATCGGCTTAGTCCTGTTTATTGCCTGTTTGGTGTTAATCCTGGACCAGCCCTGGCTAGGGGTTTTGTTGACGGCTTTCTTTTTGCCTTTTGAAAAAATCGGCGGGATTGATCTTATCGGCCAAAATACTCTGAAAATCAACCAGCTGTTTGCCACGGCCACGATTGTTGCCTGGATATTGTGCTATTTGATTATTGTGAAAAAAGCTCCGACTAAAACCCCGCTGACCTGGCCGATACTCGCCTATTTGGCGGTGGCGGCTATCTCTTTGTTAAACGCTGTTAATTTAGAGCGCGGGATTATGATCTGGCTGTTCACTTGTTTTGTCATGGTCTTCGCCTTGACCATCCCCCAGGTAGTTACAACCGCGTCGCAGGTGCGAAAAGTTGTTTTGGCTTTATTGATTTCAGCCGGTCTGGTGGCGCTGTTTGGCTTGTATCAATTTGCCGGCGACGTTGTCGGCCTCCCGGCCGCTTTGACCGGACTCCGTAAGCAATATACCGACATGGTTTTTGGCTTTCCGCGGATTCATTCGACTGCCCTGGAACCTCTCTATTTCGCTAATTACTTACTGATCCCGATCGCGGTCGGTTTCATGGTTTGGATTTCCGCCCGGGGCGGCGATAATAAAAAAATTCAGTTTAAAAAATTTCAGATTTCACCTCGGCTCACTCTACTGGCTATTTTAGTGGTTTCGGTTTTGGCGTTGATTCTGACCTTGTCGCGCGGCGGATTTTTAGGCTTGGCGGCGGCCGGGGCGGTTTTAATTGGACTAAGTTGGCGGCGCTTATTCCAATGGAAAAATTTTCTGCCGCTGCTCTTGATCGGGTCAATCGCGGCTTTGGCGGTCATAAGTTTTCTTAATTTTTCCGGCAAATTATCACTGGATGTTTTTTGGGAGCAGGCGACCGAATACCAAAAAGGTGCCAGTATTGAAGAGCGGTTTGATTCCTATGCCGAGGCGGAGAAATTGTGGGCCAAAAATATATATTTCGGGATCGGCCTCGGCAATTTCGGGCCACGGGTGGCGCCCGCGCCGAACCTGATACCAGAAGAAGGTTGGGCGATCGTTAATAATGAAACTCTGGAGATTTTGGCGGAAACGGGTATCGGCGGCTTGGCGGCGATTGCCGGTTTGTTTATTTTAGTTATTTGGCGTGCGGTGGCCGGACTCTTTCGCGTCCGATATCTCGCCGATGAAAAACTTCGAGTTTATTTGTTCGCGGTTTTGGGCGGCTTATTGGCCGCCTTAATCGGAATTCTGGTGCAATACCAGACTTTTTCCACCCTCTATATTCTCCATGTTTGGTTTGTCGTCGGGATGATCGAGGCGGTCCGGGCCGTGATTGATCGTCAGCAAATAAAGATTAACAATAAAATTAAATAGCCCTAAAAATGGAAATACGCCGCTCCATGTTGGTCATTATTGCCTTGTGCTTGATTCTAACTGCCGGGGCGGCTTTGCGTTTATACCAGCTGCCGGAGCTTCTTCATTTCGCCGATGATGAAGGACGGGACATGATGATCGCGGAAAAAATCTCTTCCGGCGAGGACTGGCCCGCTTTGGGCCCGTCGTCGAGCACCCGTAATTTTTACCTCGGTCCGATCTTTTATTACGCCATGGGGGCCACTCTGAAGGCCTGGGATCATCCGGCGGCGCCGGCAGTTATGGTGGCGCTAATTAGCGTAGCGACCGGCTATTTGTTGTATCGCCTCGGCAAAGAAATGTTTTCTGTTTCGGCGGGGCTGATAATGGCGGCGTTGTGGTCGTTTTCTTATATGGCGATTATTCAGGCGCGTTGGGCCTGGCACCCTAATGTCTTGCCATTTTTTGTCACGGTTTTGATCTGGTGCTTGTTCCATCTGCACCGGCCGAAAAACAACGGCTGGCACGGTGATAATTGGTATATCCTAGGATTGTTTGCCAGCACCACGGTGGCGGTCCAGCTCCACGCCACGGCTTTTCTCCTGGTGCCGGCGATAGTTATCTATTGGATTTTTTTCCCGCCGAAAATAAGAAACCCCTGGGCTTGGAGCGCCGGGCTGGGTCTGGCCTTGTTTTTATGCGCCCCGGTTTTAGCATATGAATTGAAGAACAATTGGGCGAACATTGGCGGGGCGATCAGCCAATTAAAGCAGGGCGAGCCGTACCCGGTGGACAATCGCTTCCTCTATGTCGCCAAAAGCTTGATGGCTTCAGTTACGGAATTATTCGGGACAATTAAATATTTTGGCCTGATTTCTATTTTAGCTGTCGGTCCAGTCCTAGGGGTTTTTATCTGGAACCTGATTAAAAAAACTATCCCAAATTTCTGGCCGATTAAATGGTTTATCCTGATTTGGCTGATAATCGCCGGCGGCTTCTATCTTCTTTTCAGTGGGCAGTTATTCCCCCATTATTTTATTTTTTTATTTCCGGCAATTTATCTCCTGATTGGTCTTTTTTGGGAAACGCTAAAAAAATTACTCTGGCTTCGCTATCTTTTGATTGCCAGCTTGGTGGCGATTAGCTATGCTGGAATTGCTACTTCTGTCGGATTTTTAAATTCCTTGCAAAACGGGACGGCCAAGGGATCTTACGGGGTGCCGCTAAAGGACGAGCAGGCGGCAGTAGCCGCCGTCAAAGATACCGGAGTGAATCGGGTCGAGCTAAACACCCGCGCGCTTGATTCCTACGACCGGGCCTATCAATACCTTTTGGAAAAATCAGGGATCGAAATTGATACCCAGGCGACCACTAAAATTGTTCTCTATCGCTTGAGCGAAACGACTGACTTGGCCGACCTGGAAAAATCCTTTGAATCATTTGAGCATAGAAGTTTCGGCACCGTCGGTTTATTAATTGGCACAAGAAAATGATCGATATTTTAGTAATCAGCTTGGTGGTTGCCGCCGTGGTCTCGCTGGCGATGTGGCGCCTGGATTGGGCCTTGGGCCTGGTCGTTCTCTTGTTGCCTTTTTATACGGTTCGTTTTGCTTTGGGCGGCCTGCCTTTCACTTTGCTGGAAATTTCCCTGGTCGCGCTGGCGGTGGTGTTTTTTTGGCGGCGGCGCCTATACCGGCTAAGCTTTTTGAAACGAGCCCTGGATCGCGTCCCTTTTAAAATACCAATAGTTATTTTTTTGGCGGCGGCGTCGCTGGGCGTGATCGTGTCGCCTGATCTTTATGCGGCTCTGGGAGAGTGGCGCGCCTATTTCATTGAAGCAATAATTTTCTTTTTTATTTTCGTCAATGTGGTCCGGCGAGAGCGTGAGCAAAAAACGATTCTCTGGGCGCTGGGGCTGGCGGCGTTGGTGGTGTCGCTTTACGCGATCATTCAAAATTACACCGGAATTAATATCCCTGAGCCTTGGTCAGGTGCGGCTGTCCGCCGCGTGACCGCTTGGTACGGCTATCCGGTGGCCGTGGCCTTGTTTTTGACGCCGTTGTCGGCCTTATTTACGTCATTGTCTTTAATCCGAAAATCGCCGTTGCCGAAAATATTTTGTTTAGGGGTCGCAGTCGCCAGTTTGGCAGCTGTTTATTTTACCCATTCCCGCGGGGCAATTATCGCCTGGTTGGTCGCTTTATTGGGACTGAGTTTAGTCCCCGGTCGATGGACAGGTTTGATCGGTAGATTTGGCCGCTGGTGGCGGATCGCGGTGCTAATAGCGGTACTGGCTTGTGTTTTAGTCTTATTTTTGATGCCGGGGATCTCGGACCGCTTTGTCAGTGTTTTCACCGGCCAGGACAATTCCACCAATGTTCGGCTGGTCATGTGGCAGGGCGCTTGGCGGCTTATCCAAGAACATTGGCTTTGGGGCGCTGGTTTAGCGGGTTTCCCAATACTCTATGACCAGTATCGAGAGGCGCGCCACACGGAATTACTCCTCTACCCCCATAACCTGGTTTTGAATTTTTGGGTGGAAGTCGGACTGGCCGGACTAATCGCCTTTTTCTGGCTGGTGGTAAATTTTTTTCGAAAAGCTCGAGCCGCAGTCAAGATTTCTCATCAGATCGCCCCGGTGGTTTTAGGGGCGGGGGTGGCCATGATAGTTTTGTTGGTCCAAGGCCTGATTGATGTTCCCTATTTCAAAAATGATTTGTCTTTCCTGTTTTGGATTATCGTCGGATTAGTTACGACCAGCTATGAGATAAACAGAGCTCTGTTGAACAAATGAGGTGTTCGTCAGCCATTGACCGACCGGCCTTAATACGCTATAATGGTATTACCAATTAATAAACGGTCGCAGTAAAAACAAAAATTTCTCCGGGTGACGGAGAATAAAAATGAATAGCAACGTCTTTGACGATTTTTTCTGGAATTATGGTCAGTATTTTGCCGCTTTCTTCGTAGTTGACGGCGAAATCTACGATATCACAGAAATGCTTCAAGTCAAATAATAAAACGGGTGGGGCACGCTGCCCGTTTTTCTGATGCCTCAATGAACAAAATTATTACAAAAATACTCGTCGTGATTTTAGGTGCCGCGTTAGCTTTTCCCTTGGTAAGCCAGGCCCAGGGATTCAACCAGAATAACATCATTTCAGATGAGTTTTTGACTACTATTGATAAAATGAGCCTGACCGAGGTCCAGTCTTTCTTGGAGACCCAGCGCGGTATTTTGGCGGGATATCGGACTCGGGACATAAACGGGGCTGATAAGAGCGCCGCCGAAATAATTTTTGAGGCGGGGCAACAATTTCGGGTCAATCCCCGCTTTTTGTTATCATTGCTGGAAAAAGAGCAGGGCTTGCTTTCCAATCCAAATCCTTCAGCCAAGGCTTTAGCTTGGGCGACTGGTTTTGGCTCTTACGGCTCGTCTAAATACCATGGTTTTGGCGCCCAAGTGTATTATGCCGCCAAGGCGATGGGGCGCGATTACGACTTATATGCTGATTATTACCGGGGCTTTCCGGTGGGGCGAGAAACTGTTACCGAGGACGGGGAAATTGTCCGTCCCGAAAACAACGCCACCCGGAAATGTTATATCTACAATCCCCTCGTCGGCGGACCGGGCAAGGCCTGGGGCGCCAATTGGCTGTTGTGGCACTTAATAAATGTTAAATTCGCCACTCTTTTCGCCAGTTATGACGGTTCGGGATCGGATAGCCGGAATCATGTTGCGGCTGATTTTGCCGCCGGAAAATATTTTTATCGCGAGGGCACGGCCGTCAAGGTGGCCGGCGGCCGGGCCACTTACCTGATCAAAGACGGGCGGCGTCATTATTTCAGCGGACCGAACGCCTTGCGACTGCGCTATAATCCTAGCGAAGTGGTGACTATCTCGCTGGAAGAGTTTTCTTCCTACCCCGACGGCGGTCCGACCGGCTTGCCTGACGGGATTGCGGTCCAGCGGCAGAAGGGCGGCGCGGTTTATATCGTGGCCGATGGCAAATTACACGGCGTGCCGAACAGCACCGTATTGCGACAGTTAGGCTACCATCCTTCCCAAATCGTTAAAGTGACCGACTCGGAAATAAATAACCAGCCCCAAGGTGAAGCTATCCCAGCCAAAAACTTGACCCGGCCGAACGGTCAGCTGGTAAAAATCGCCGGTCAAAGCACCTTGTTCGTTTACCGCGACCACAAGCTTTATCCGCTATGGGACAGCCAGGTAAGAAAGGTAAATTTTCCCCACCACCCGATTATTCTTATCAGTTCAGTGGAGGCCAATAATTACCAGATTATGAAAACGCGACCGGTTCTTTTCCGGGACGGAACACTCTTGATGTCGACTGACGGCCCGCGAGCCCGGGCGGTTTTCGTGGTTTCTCGCGGTGATCGTTATATCTTCAATTCCCGGGACGCTTTCGACGACAATGGCTATTTGATGAAGAATGTTACCAAGGTTTCCAACCGAATTCTCCAGATGCATCGCGAAGGAACGCGGCGGATAGAGCAATAAATCTTACTGGGCAAAATCAAAATAGCGACGGGATTAATCCCGTCGCTATTTTTTGAAAAGACTCTAGAGTTTTCCTTCGTCCCAGGCTTTGCCGACAACCTTGCGGCGTTCTTCCGCTAATTTGTCCAGTTCCGGAGCCAGGGTGGTGATGGTGGCTTCGCCACCTTCGTAGCTAGCCACTACCTTTTCGCCGGCCTTGCGACCGTCAGCAACCGCCTTACGGAGATTTTCCGGATGGTCGATGACGCCGCAGGGTCGGAAAAGATCATTGATCTTTTTGATCGACTCTCGGTAGGAAGTAAAGAATTTAGATTTCAGCGCTTGGCGGATGGTCGTGTTATTGATGTTGTCAACGTGGAATTGCGCAAAGACGCAGGGCTCAATCGCCCCGTTGTTTCCGATATGGAGATAAGCTTTGCCGGCCGCGAGACAGCCTTCGGTCAAGATGCCGTCGCCCCAGAAATCAGCCATCAGGAAGGGTCGATCGCTTTCGCGCATTGTTCGGATGCGGTTACGAACCATATTGCGTTGTTCCGGCGTGACCATGAGCGAAGTATCTGGTTTCTTGCCAACCGGCATGTATTGGAAATACCAGGCAAACCCGGCGCCTTTTTCCATCCAGAAATCAATAAATTTGTCGGCGGTGACTAATCCCGCGTTGTTTCGGGTGACGGTGACGGAAATCGCGACCGGCACGCCGTATTTTCGCAAGTAACTCATGGCGCGAACTATCCGGTCATAGGTTCCCTCGCCGCGGCGGGCGTCGGTTTCTTTCTGGTAGCCTTCCACACTGATACAGGGAGTGACATTCCCGACTTTTTCCAGCTGTTTGGCGGTTTCTTCATCAATCAAGGTCCCGTTGGTATAGGTGATGAAGTACATGTCGTTATGCTCTTTGAAGAGACGGAGCAAGTCTGCCTTGCGGACGTAAGGCTCCCCGCCGGTAATGACGATGAAGTAGTTGCCGAAGCTTTTCATTTCCTTGCAGACGCGATCCATAACTTCGTAGGACAAGTCGCCGGTCTTTTTCTTGTTGTATTCAAAAGCGTAGCAGCCGGTACAAGTTAAATTACAGCGCATGGTCGGGCTCATGACGCAAAGCGCGGGAGGAGCAAAGCCTTCGCGTTCCTTAAACTCCGCGCGCAAGACGCCGCCCTTAAAGATGGCGTTGTTGGCCAGATTATTAACCAGTTTGAAACGACAGTTAGGCGAAAGCTTTTTGGACCAAGCCAGGAAAACGTCAGTCATTTTCAAGGCAAAACCCTTTTGGAAACGAAGCTTACGGGGGTCTAAACCTTTCGGGTTCTCGTTAAAAGATTTTAGGATTTTCTTACGAAATCCTTTGACGACTAAATCTAAACCGACGCGAGGAATCCGAGGCAGGGCCCAGGAACCGGTTTTGGCGGCTAGGTGCTTTAATTTTTTAGTCATTTTAGGACCGGCTTTGCTGGTGGAGGCCATATTTTTTGGTTGACCCGCCGGACATAATGCCCATGGGTCATTAAGGAGAACGAATAATAAACGTAAGTTTTATTATACTAGTAGAGAGTTAATTGTCAACCGGAGCCGCTTTTAAGGTCTAATTTAGGGATGAGGTCTTTGTTTTTGCCTTTTTAGGCGGTTCCGTCCCCCACTTTCAGGTAAAAACTTAATTCGGACACTTTTTATCTTATTAGGTAATTTATCAGTTAAACTAAGGTCTGGGAAGTGGAAAAGTATCGTTAAATAGCCGCTATAGAAAAAGCTCGTAAGTAAAACTTGCGAGCTTTCTGTTTTCCTTATCTTTTTTTGCCAAGTCCGGGTGCCCCGCCGCGGTACATGGGTATTTGTTTGCCTGGTCTTTTTGAGGTGGATTCGATGATTTTCTCGAAGTAACCAGGGTTCTGGTGAAATTCCGGAATCTGTTCAGCTAGGTGGCGGCGACAGATTTCTATCGGGTTCACGTCGGCGATCAGTTCTGGGCGGATCTTGTACAGGCGAATCACGATTCCGATCCCGTTGGTGGCAGAAGAGATTTTGAACTTGTCGCAAAAAATAGCCGGCTCGGGATCAATGGCCATAGTGTGTTCGTAGAGCCCAATCTTGCTACTGATGATCAGGCGGATTAACACCTGATATCGCCCGATCGGGCAGAAAACCTGTAACCCTTTTTCGTCCGGAGGGAAACAAATCTCCTCAATTTGATATAGGGTGGCCTGGGACCATTTTTCTTGGAACCATTCTACAAATCTGATGATCTGGTTATCATCCATGGTATCGTTACCTCCTTTAGTGCGGAAGTCTATATCATTCACTGATTAATGTCAATGATATCAAGTGGAGTGATTGACCGAGACCTGGTGTCCCGCTACAATAGCCTTGCTTGGGAACGTGGCGGAATTGGTATACGCGCATGGCTTAGGACCATGTCCCGCAAGGGGTGAGGGTTCAAATCCCTCCGTTCCCACCAGCCTTCGACAAGCGCTTCACTTCATTCCGGCCATATTCAAGCTGTTGAATATTTTAATATCTGCAATTTTTACCCTGAGCGAGGCCGCCGAGTCGAAGGGTCCCTCCGTTCCCACCAAGAATAGTCCTTATTTATTGGTCATTAGCCTATTGATGATAAGGCTCAAGCACGGCAGGCCAAGGATATATAAGTAAGGATTTTTTGTTTTATTTAAGACAAAAATAAACAGGCAAAAGGCTTGACAAAAGCTGAGATATATGATAGTATGCCAGGTCTGAAAGTAGGCTTTTTAGCCTATTTCCAGCGTTCTTTAAGAAAGTGGTAAGAATACCCAGTGTTTAAGTGAACGCTTGGTTTTTTCTACCTCATCTTGGCTATAATTCTTCCACGGAGTTTTTTGCGGCTAAAACTTTGGCGGCAAAGATGCTTCGTGGAAGTGAAAATTACAATTTACCTGAAAAGGAAAGGATGGTGCAAAGTGAACTGGCAAGATATTCTGTTTTTCGTGGGTTTTGCGGTGTTGGCGCTTGGGATCATTATGGCCGTTGTTTTGGCCGGCGTATATTTCCTGCGGGCTAAAAAACGGCGCCCTAGTCCCGAGGTCGAAGTCAGAGACATCGATGATGTCGAAGCAGAGATTGCGGAAGAACCGCCGCTTGTCGAAGATTCGGAACCAGAAGAGGACAATTCTGTCCCCGATCGCCCGCGCCGAGATTTTTCTTTCTTGAAAAAACCTTGGCTGTGGGCCGTCATCGCGGCACCGATTCTTCACCTCATCTTCTCGTCCTGGCTGGATCTGGTTTCCCCTCTTTTGATCTGGATCGTTGCCTTCGTTGCCATTTTTGCCCAGCCAGTTATCAC
>CALEFQ010000015.1 GCA_937877125.1 uncultured bacterium
TTACACAAATGGCCGTCATGATAAGAGTCAACAATCCAACCACAGTAGTTAACCATGCCATATCACACCTCCTTGAATGGCCTAACCAATAAACCTAATACGATAAATATCCTTTGTCAAATGAAATAGGGCTATCATCTGGCAAAAATCTTACCAGAAAATAGCCCTGTCGTCCGCGACGTTTACTTCAACGAACGATGCACTCTTTTTACCGAGCTGATTGTCGTCAGGGTCACCCTGACCTCAAAGATCAACGGGCGTCCAAAAAGTGAAAGCACGGCGCCGCATTGGCCCCGAAGCGTGATCTCGCCTTCTCCAGGAGAAACCAGGGCGTAAATATTGCCCCGGTCGTCAGTCATTCCTCCCAGCTGATCCAAACCCACCCTCCTGAAATCAAGCGGATAATGTCCGGCCGTCGCCTGCGCCAGATGAGCCCGCCGCAGTAATTCTGTCGACAGATTCTGAAGATCCTTCTCCCTTTGACGCCAACGGCGCACCAGCCTCCACAACAAGGGCGCCCCGCCCAAGGTAGCCGGCACTGCGAAAAAACTTAAGGCCAGATAATTAGACACGGTTCCTCCCTTCTAAACGATACTTCGTTTTATTTTACCGGGTCCAATTCAGAAATATAGCATTGCCGCCGATTTGTCAATGGAAAATATCACCAAATGATCTTGTCAGGCAGATATAAAAAAGCGCCTCCAGCAAGGAAGCGCTGTTTTCACATTGATCATCTCAGTTACACCGAAACGGTGACTTGTACTTTAATATTCCCGGGCAAGTTTTCGGGCACTTGCGACAGATCCTCTTTCAGGAGATCCAGGCTTTTCCAATCAACATCGGAAACCTCTGATAAACTTTTCTCGACTTTCGTCTGAAAAATTTTCCGAATCGCGGCCGGCTCAAATTGTGTCCAGAGGGAACGATCCGGGTAAAAATCAAGCCGAACCTTTATCTTCCCGGGTTGTTCCGGACAACATTCCGCCTCGATGACATAGTGTACCGGTACCGCCTGCAATTCACCGAGAAAAGGCGGAATCACACAGGTCGTCTTGATTTGCCCGTTTTGCACAAAGACGATTTCCTGGCCGCTGGTGTAAAAAACCGATGCCACCAGGATGTAGACCAAGCCGCATACGATCGGAAACAACACCGGGATACAGGCACGTGCGATATAGACCAGATGCCCCCCAATCACTACCAAGGGAATGGAACCTAAAAGGATAACATTGACCTGAAATCCACGGGCAGACTCGTCAGCCTGAATGATAGGACCAAAACCTACCCGCCAAAGCATAACTGCAAATATCAATGCTGCAAAAATCGCTAACCCCAAAATCTTGCAACCTTTTGCCATATTAGCCTCCTTTTTCGGCTAGGGTTCAGAGCAGTATGGCGAGTCGCGCGCACTCTGTCAAGAAAAAAATCTAATCTTTAAAAAGAAGCGCTCCGTCCCGAAGCGCTTCGTTCAATAATCTGTGGCGAAATTTAAGTTGCCTTCCTGAGAATTGCCCGGCACCAACGGCCAACAGCTTCCGACCAGTCACACATCCGGTCATTTAGCCGATCTCCAGTAGGAGAATCGCAGAACATGGCGACCAAAAATCCCGCCGGTATGGACAGAAAAAATCCAACCAAAGCCACCACAACGGCCCAGCACTTGCCCGGGAAAAACACCACCAGCCAACCCGGCAAGCAACCGAGAAGTGGACTTACCGCCATAAAAGAATCACCAAAATCGCATAGGCTAGATTCTTTTTTCCGACCTTCAACATTGACCCGCTTCACCACACCCTCCTTCCGTAATTGAGAGTTATTTCAATACTTTATCAATAATCCCATATTTCCGCGCTTCTTCCGCGTCCATGTGATAATCGCGGTCAGTATCTTCGGCAACTTTTTTCAAAGGTTGTCCGGTATGCTTGGCCAGAAGTTTTTCCAATCTCTCTTTGATCCGGATCATATGCCGCGCGCGGATTTCGACATCAATCGCCTGCCCCTCGGCGCCGCCCATGACTTGATGGATCAAAATCTCGGAATTAGGCAAAGCAAAACGTTTGCCGGGGTGCCCCGCCGCCAAAAGAAAAGCGCCCATCGAAGCGGCCAAGCCGACACAGATCGTAGAAACATTCGGCTTAATGTGCTGCATCGTATCATAAATCGCCAGGCCCGCCGTGACCGATCCCCCCGGACTATTTATATAAAAATGAATGTCTTTGGTTTTGTCTTCGCTTTCCAGAAAAAGCATCTGGGCGATAATGATATTGGCCACGTCGTCATCCACCGGACCGCCCAGCATAATAATACGGTCCTTGAGCAGGCGGGAATAAATGTCATAGGCGCGCTCGCCGAAGCTGGATTTTTCGATGACAGTAGGAATCAAATTCATATTGTTTTGGTTATTTTGCTGCTAATATCCAATAACAAATATCAAATATCCAATAAATTTCTAAACCCTTGTATTTCTAAATTTGAATTTGAATTTTATTCAATATTGTTTATTTGTGATTGGATATTGGCATAAACTATTTATTCTTTACTGTAACTTGTATCTCCTTCACATCCAAACTTTCTAGCGACACTTCCTCCGGCACAACTACATTATTTCGATTCAGCCCGATCGTGAAAGTTCCTTCACCCTTGCCGGCCAGATCTACGATAACACGCACGTCACGCTCGGTCAATGAGGACAAACGGCCGGATTTCGCCTTGACCGTCACCGCCGCTTTGGTCGGCGAAAAAGAATCGAGTTTTAGATTTCCGCCCAAGTTTTTGAATTCAAAGATGCCGCTCATGCCTTTCGTGGCTTCATTGCCGTCGATCACAATCAAAACCTTGACCGTTTCCGCCCCGTCAATTGTCACACCTTCGGGCAAAACCAGCGAAACGCTGCGCTCGGTGTTAGTACCGATGTCTTTCAGGTCGATTTCTTTGGTTTCGATGTATTCGATCGGCTGTAAAACGTCGCGTTGCCCCCGCAAGACAACCGTACCGGGATCGGCCGTCAGGCTTTTGATGAAATATCCTTCCTTCGGCTGATTGGCCGTCTTGATTTTCACCCCAACTGTTTTGACGTCCGCTTCCGGGGAAACACCAATCGTAACTTCCGCCGTTTTCGGCTCAATGGTGACGTTTCTTATCGCCTGGCCCGCTGAATTAAGAGCCTTCAATTCGACGGTTTTACGGATTTCGGAAAGCTCGCCTCCGAGCTTTACTTCCGCCACCACGGCGGAAATAGAACCAATCAAGCTTTCGGCGCCGGCAACCGTCACTTCCTCGGGGCTAATTCGGCTGTCATTTCGCAGATAACCAGTGCCGACTTGTCCTTCAATTTTCGGGGTAACGGAAAAAGTCTTAGCGACCCGGTGATCCAGGGTCACGGAAATATTTCTAGGAATTATCTCCAAAACCGACATTTCGGGATCATCAGCCGATACCTTTATCGGCAAATCGTAAGACCCGATACCCAAACCGTCCAGATCGACGTACGCTTCAAAGCTTTCCGGAGAAATACTTTTGCGCAGACCCTGGGGCGGCCGCACCGACAACTGGACCGTCCCCAAATCTTCCACCACCGCCAAATCATCCTGGAGATTGACTGTCCGCAGTGGCACGCCGCCGGACACTTTCTGCAATTCAAAACCGCCGTTGGCGATATAAAACCACAAGCCCAGCGCCAAGACCAGACACACGATTTTAGCCAGCCAGTTTTTAGTAATAAAGTTCCAGCTCATATCAGGTTAAAAGCTCCTTAAGACGCATCGCTAATTGAGTAGCGTCAGTAATTGTCTCAATTTTCCCGTTGACTGCCAACGAGATTTCGCCGCGCTCCTCGGAAACCACTACCGCCGCCGCGTCAGTTTCCTCGGAAATTCCCAGGGCCGCCTTATGACGGGTCCCCAGCTGATAAGAAGTGTCGCGCTCGGACAATGGCAGGATCACGCCGGCCGCCAGGACCTGGTTGCCGCCGATGAGCACGGCGCCGTCGTGCAAGGGAGAATTAGGAAAAAGCAAATTGAGCAAAAGTTCGCGGCTCAGGGTCGCGTTTAGCACCGTGCCGCGCTCCATGTGGTCAGCCAGACCGGTCGTGCGTCGCAGAACAATCAGCCCGCCAATTTTGTTTTTGATCAGCACTGTTACCGAATCGGCAATGATTTCAACCACGCGGTCCGTTTCCCGCTGGGGTAACAGCCGAAAGCGCCGAATCTTGCCCGGCCGCCCCAATTTTTCAAAAGCGCGACGCAATTCCGGCTGGAAGATAATGGGAATGGCCACCACGATGAAAGCAGCGAAATATTTCAACAGCCAGGTCAGGGCGATCAAATTCAACAGCTGGCCGACGACAAAAACCGCGGCCACCAAGATAATCCCAATTACCATTCGGATGGCCTTGGTGTCCTTGATCAGCGTGTAAACCCCGTAAAACAACAAAGCCACCAAGACAATATCAAGAATCGCCAGGGGATATTTCTGGATATCAAAGACGGCAAAATAAGGTTGGATGCTGGCGAACCACATAAAGATTAAAACGTGGGTCTTTGGACTTTAGTCTTTTGTCTTTAGACAAATCCAGCTAAAGACCAAAGACTAACGACTAAAGACCTCTTATAAGCCACTTCCCGTTTTTTTCCTCGATCC
>CALEFQ010000016.1 GCA_937877125.1 uncultured bacterium
GAAGACTTATACAAAAAAGCCAAGCAATCAGCTTTGCGCCTGCTGGCGTTTCGCGCTCAGTCAATCGCGGAAATGCAACAGAAGCTGACCCGCCAGGGCTATGAGCCGCGGACAGTCTTGTCAGTAATAAATGAAATGCGAAACGCCGGACATCTCAACGACGACCGTTTCGCCCAGGAGTTTATTCGCTACCAGCTGCTGCGGCGGCCAACCGGGCGTTTTTTGTTACAGGCCAAATTAAAAGAACATGGCATCAGCGACGAGATTGCGAGCCGGTCGCTGGCTCGCGAATTCCCGCCGGAGCGGGAATGTGAGCTGGCGCTGGAGTTGGCGCTTGCAAAAAAGAAGGAATTGAGGATCCAGTTGTCCCAGCTGTCTTCCCTGCAAAAAAAGAAAATCGGGCAATACTTGAGCTCGCGCGGTTTCGCTTCGGATTTAGTTTGGGAAACGATTGATAAACTTGATAAGGGAGAAAGGGAATGGTAGGGAATTCCAAATATCCAATAACAAATATCAAACAAAATCTAATTTCAAAGGTTCTTGGGAGTAATGATTTCCGCAAGCGGTGATTGATTGCTATATATCAACCTCTAATTTGAACAAGGAGATGATCTGTCATCTTGTGCCCATCGAGCCGTTGCGAGACTGGGCAAAATATGTTAAAATTATATAGGTTTAAAACCGTAAAAAACACCCCGCCGATGGGGGAAGTTTTGGCTTAAATGCCTAAACCGAAATTCAATTGGCTGAATCGAAAAACGACCGTGGTGCTTCTGGCGGCGGCTTTTTTTGTTATATTTGCCTTTATTCTCCTGCCTAATTCTGATATTAGGCCGATTCAAGCGGCTGATGTCGCGGTAATGAACGCCGTGGAAGGTGATTGGTGGTCATATAACGGCGGCTGGATCCAAATGAATGAAGCGGCTGATTACGGCGTTCGGATCCACAAGAATGCCAATCCGGTGCCGGTTTTTGTCGGTTATGCCTGGGGCCCGAATATCGGCTGGATTAATATGGAAGGAACATACGAAGGCGGAACTTATGGCGTGGCTTTGCGGGAAGCTTATAAACCTGATCCGCACTCTTATTTTTGCGGATCTCCCGCGGTTAAATGCTGGCATGTCGATGGTGACGCCTGGGGCTGGAATGTGGGCTGGCTGGATTTTGACGCTATTGATAGCGCCGTGCCTTCAGAACAGCCGCGCCTGATGATGCAATCCGTGACCGCTCCGGGATCGTCCAGCACCGATGACGCTCTGCTCCGTGGTTATGCCTGGTCGCCGAATATCGGCTGGGTTAAATTAGATTCTAATATTCCCGGCTGGCAAGACAGCCAGGCGCCGCGTTTAGAATATTTTGACGTTCAGCCGGAAGACGGCTGGCCGTTGCCGCCGGCCTATAAATACCAGTCTGGCGTTTATAAAGATGTTTTTGATTATGCCACCGCGGCTTGGAATTTCCGAGGCGATGGCCGGCATTTGGTCTGGGTCAAAGCGGGCAGTGATTTCAAAGTCCAGATGCATAGCACTGATAAAAATACCCGCTGGCACGACCTGAATGTTTCAGCCGTGGTCAGTAATAACGCCCCGCCGCCGGCGGATTACTATTGGTGGGACCGGCTTAAGTTTTCTCCGACCAAAACGCCTAATTATTTCGGGAGTATTCATGATCCGGTTATCGGCAGCGGTTTAGCTAAATCCGGCGACTACGCGGCCGGTGCAAATCCGGCGGCGGTGGAGCCGGTGCCTGATGTGTCTGATCCTGATCACATAGTTTGGAAGAGCGTCTCTCACCTTGCGACTTATCCGCCTTTTGTCGGGTCGACGGTTTATGAATTCCGCTACAATGTCCGTGACGGCGGCGGCAACCAGGATTGTTCGGCGGCGGATTTTGATTGGGAGGCGGGCGAAGGCTGTGTTTTGCCGCTGGACTTGGGTGACGAAGATAGTCCTATGGAAGGGAGAGCCGGACTGGGCATCGATGCTGGTCTCCCCGGAGTCGGGACGCTCAAGACTGGGCTGGGGTCCGGTGTCACGACCATGAGCACGGACGAGGCCAACCCCTCTTCCGTTATTCCCTTTGATCGGATTCCTTTCACCGCCGAATATATTGATGATCAATCCGGATCTTATCACGTCATTATTGAATACCAATGGAAAGCCAGAGCGGCCTGGCCGCTGGTTTGGGGCGGAACGATCGGGGAACGCCGTTGGAATTTAGGCCGGATGAATGTCACTTGGCAGATTGACGGTAATCTGGACGCGGGACCGTATCCGGAGGGAGTGCCGGCGCCGGATTACCAGGCGGAAACAAGATTTGATACCAAAACGGGGCATAATACCGGCGACCGTTTCCGGATTCGCATGCGGATGATCGACAACGTCGGCAATCAGCGGGATGTTTATTATTACGGTATTGTCGGCCCGGTGCCGGTTGCTAGTTTTGAGCTCCAGGATCCCTTAGACAACAACAAAAACCGGACTCGCTACAACGCCGTTGATATCCAGTTGCCGGTCAGTGATGTTTGGGGAACGATGAAATTCAAAAACCGGGCGGAGGATTTATGGCCTCAAGGTGAAGGCGAACCTTTTGTCAGCGGCGGCCGAAAAGAGAGCTGGTCGCTGGGCGATGATTCGACCGGCGGCATTAAAAAAGTGTACGCCCAGTTTTGTTATAAATTTGATACCAGCCAGTGTGAAGAAGTCACTGATGAAATTTATGCCGCCTGGCTGCAGGGTTTCCAGGGTAATGTCTATGGGCGGTCCGGAGTGGGGGTGCGCGAGCCCGGGATGACTGGCAACTTCCCTTACCAGGGACGCTACAACGCGACTTATCGGATTACTTCCGGCGGCGAAATCAAGCCCCAGTTTACTTCCCAGTGGGGAGAGGCCAGCGGATCTTCGGCTTGGAGCGAGCAAGATTATATTGATTTCACTTTCCCCGGACCGGCTGGTTCGGTCGCGGAGATTGATTGGAGTTCGTTGAGCGAACGAGCCGTGGAATTATCCGATGAAAATGTGGCCAAGACGGGTCTAATCGATTTCACCGATCCGAGTTTCAGTAGCGGCGTCGTTAAATTAACTCCCGGCTTAAGCAAATCCGATGTTTATCTCTGGTCTCAAAATTCAGACCGGGTGCTCATCAAGGGAAAAGGCACTTTGTTGATCGACGGCAATTTGCGGGTTTTGAGCAACTTGTATTATGAGGACGGGGAAAAACTGGCGGATCCGACTACGATCAGCTCTTTGGGGGTAATTACGCGAAGTTCTAACGCCGCGCGGGGCAATGTCTATGTGCACCCGGGGGTCGGTCATATGGTCGGGGCGTATATCGTCGGTTTGAACGAGATTGTCTGTCCAGTCGGCCCGGCCGGCTGCGGCGTTTTCCATTCCGCGGCGGAATTCGGTTTGCCGGCCAGCGGCAGTCCGCTCAATGTCGGCAGTGTTTCACCGAAGGAATTAGTCCTGGATGGCATGGTGGCGGCGCGCGATTTCAATCTGGGGCGTTTCAGCACGGGCTGGCAAAATTACTTGAACAATCCTGATTTGGAAAGGTATCCCCGGGGGCAATTCCCGCCGCGTTGTCCGGAATCCTGGAGCTGCGACCCGTTCGTCAATTTTTGGGGGATTACCACTGACCCGGTCTACGGAAATTATAAATTACGAGTCGGTCCCGGAGCCTTAAGCTACTCATTCCGGCAGGCTAATGTCGATATCAGTGCCGGCGCGGGCCTTTTGGGCGCCCAAAGATATCTCACCCTGTCCGGCTATATCCGGTCGAGCAATGCCATTTCTGGCGGACTGGTAAATTTGGCCGTTCAGGCCGGTGCCGAGACGAAACCATGTTCGGTGGATGTCGATTCCCAGTGGCGGCGCTTCCAGTGCACGGTGCCGGTGGCGGCAATGGCGACGCGGGCGGATGTTTCGGTTTTGGTCAGTTTCCC
>CALEFQ010000017.1 GCA_937877125.1 uncultured bacterium
TTGGTATGGCCTTTTAGGGGCGGCCTTAAGTCCGCCCCGGTCATCGTCGCGCCCAATGTTTCCAGCAAACGGGCGGTGGTGGTGCCGACGGCGATTATCCGTCGGCCGTCTTGTTTGGCGGCGCGGAGGCGCTCCCAGGTTTCGGGCATGACGGAATATTTTTCCGTATGGATTTGATGGCGCTCGATTTCGGCTTCTTTTACCGGCTGAAAAGTTCCCAGTCCGACATGAAGGGTCACGTATTCAAATCGGATTCCCCGCTTTTTTAACTTGGCCAGCAATCCCGGCGTGAAATGCAGGCCAGCAGTCGGCGCGGCCACCGAGCCGCGGTGCTTGGCATAGATCGTTTGGTATTCTCTGAGCTCGGCGAACTTTTTGATGTAAGGGGGCGTCGGGGTTTGGCCCAGCTGGTCAATCAGTTTGTCTAAGGCGGCGCCAGCTTGATTAAATTTCAAAGAAAAAATTTCTTGAGCGCGGCCGGCGACTTTCGCATTTAAATCAGGGCTAAAGCTCAGTGTTTGCCCGAGAGCATGACGTCCTGGCTTGAGCAGGGCGGTCCAGGTATCGGCAGTTTTTGGTTCGAGCAGTAAGGCTTCTATTTTTCCACCGCTTTCTTTCTGGCCGATTAAACGCGCCGGAAAAACTTTGGTGTCGTTGAAGACTAGGACGTCGCCACGCTGGAGATAGTCCGGCAGGTCATAGAAATGACGATGCTCTAAAGCGCCGGTTTTTAATCCTTGGTCTTTAGTCTTTTTTTTTGACTTTTGAACTTTGACTTTTGACTTATAAATAAGAAGCCGCGAGCGATCTCGCGGACAGGCGGGTTTTTGAGCAATTAGTTCCGGCGGCAGCCGGTAAAAAAAATCAGCGGTCTTCAAGCTACACGTTAGGATTAAGCGGATTGCCTCCGCCTTGATTATTGTAATTAAGCAGGGGCTGGATGTCTTTAATCCGGTGGATCTGGCCGCCAAATAAATCGGCTAATTGTTGTTTGCCGTGCGCTTCCAGCTCGTTGCGCAGGGACAGAACCACTTTTTGAACATCATAGGGGCGCGGAATCCGTAAAAATTCAAACATTTCCATAGCACCGGCCGTCTGAACTAAAATAGTGCCGTAGCCCAGGAAGGTTCCCCAGATGCCGACCACTTTGGCGTTGATATCCTGGATTTTATCAAGTTCCAGCTCCGAGATTTGGCGATTGAAAAGGGTGTTTTGCTTGATTTCCACGATCCGTTCGTTGGTCACGATCCAAACATCCAGATAGTAATCCACCCAGGCAATGTAGATAGTCAGCCAGATCATCATGGCGACGATCATACCGATGGCCCAGAGGAGTTTTGCTTCCCCGGGATTGTCTTGGAAGTAAGGCAGATAATAAAAAGCGGCGTATAAGCAAGCGGCCATCACGGCGCCGACTACTAGCGCCCAGAAAACCTGGACGAAAAAGACGATCCAGTGCCGACGGGTAAACAGGATGATTCGTTCATCCTCGTGCTGTTCTGGGAAAAAATGTCCGCGGCGGCGCATAGTTTAGGTGAAAATCAAAATCCAGGCCAAGACTAGGAGGATAACGGAGACAACCAAGAAAACAATCGAGGAAATCGCGGTGAGATCTCCCTGAAAACCAAAACGGAAAGCGTGATACAAGGCGAAACAGGAATACAAAATGTAAAAAATCAGGAAGACAAAAAAGATGATTTGGAAAGAAACCGCCAAGGTGATCTCGGCATCGGGATTAAAGACGGAATACAAATAAAGTCCCGCAAAAAAGAAAACAATGGAGAAAATAACGCTGATGCCCAATCCCCAATTATAAACCCGCGTCTTGCCCGAAGGGGCCACTAGTTTTTCGGCCGGATTTTCTTTGAAGTCGGTATATTGCATGATTGAATAATAACATGATTTATTCAGATCGGCAAGGCGGCCTTGGTTGATCCAAAAACAGTGTCCGACACTCGTGATCTATATAAAATCTCGAAAGTAAAATTTAGATCGACTGAGACTCGGTTCGGCTTTTCAGGCACCCACAATAAGTTTGCTCGTACAAATGCTCGGCGTGGCTTATTTTACGTCCGGCGGTAAAAAGTGGCCGGAAACCTTTGAATTTTTTTCGGCCGCTATCTGGCGCGTAAAATTTTAGGTGATATTTCACGGCCAATTCGTCGCCGATCATTTTGATTGCTTCTATGTCTTGGTGCGGGCTGGATAGAAGCGTCGTCGTGAAAAAATCAAAGCCGCGGCTGGCCGCTACCCGCGCCGTCTCGTCCAGGCGTAGACGATAACAAGCCCGGCACCGTTCAGGCGTATTAGGGTAGCTTCTGGTCGCGGCAATAAAATCTTTCTCGTTCGAATCGACAATGATTAGTGGAATCCCGATTTTTGTTAAGTATTTTCGCAAAGAATCCAGACGTCGGGTTTTTTCTTCCGCCGGTTGAATATTTGGATTATAAAAAAAAGCGGTGACGGCGCAGCCGCGTCGCTGTAAATCCTGGATGATGGCCGTGGCGCAGGGGCCGCAGCAAACGTGGAGCAAAAGAGTCATTAGTCTTTGGTCGTTAGTCTTTAGCTAAAAATTTCTATTGCGGCCAAAGACTAAAGACGGCTGTTTAATTTTTCCCAGACCCAGCGCGGCGCTTGGAAAGCTCCAAGTCTTTGCCGATGAGAATGCCCGTGGAAATCAGATCCGGCACTGGGCAGCAAGCCTAGCTTTTCCGTCAGGCGGCGGTATTTATTAGCCAGCTTCAAAGAATACGATCCCGAATAAATTTCCAGCCCGTCTAAGCCTAATCTTTTTAACGCGGTAATGAGCTGGACGGTATCCAGCTTAGGGAAATCAATATCGAGCAGTCCCGGATGGGACAAGATGGCAACGCCGCCGGCGCGATGAATCAGGTCAATGTCATGGGCGATTGGGATCTTTTGGTAGCCGACATAGGCTGGTTTTCCCGGCATAATCAGGGCTTTGATGACATTGGAAACGTTCAAGTTGGTGCGGCAATATTTCTTAATCCGGAGCCGGTTGTCGCGATGCTTCAAAAGCTCGGCGCTGATATGGGCGCGGGTGACGGTGCCGCTAGCACTTTTAGCCACGTCGCGGTAGCGGATAGTTAGTCCAAGCGCTTTCAGTTTGGCCACTACTTTTTTGGCCCGCTCAACCCTGGCTTTTTGGTATTTGGCGCAACGCTGGAGTAGCGGTTGGTAATGATGGTCGATTCCCAAACCGAGCAGGTGCAAACTTCTTTTCTGAAATTCGGAGCTCATCTCAATTCCCGGAACGACGGTCAAACCAAATTTTTTTCCGGCACGCAAAGCCTCCGGTAAACCGGCGACGGTATCGTGATCGCATAGCGCCATGGCGACATAATTCTTGCGGGCGAGAGTTTTTACGATTTCGGCGGGGCTTAGTTCTCCGTCCGAAGCGGTGGAATGAATTTGGAGATCAAAACGCATAATTATAAGTCAAAAGTCAGAAATCAAAGGTCAAAAGTGAAATGGTATAGCTTTTTATTTTTGACTTTTGACCTTTGACTTGATTAGTATATCTCCGACATCTTATAAACGTAGATCGGTCCGACGTTTTCTTCTTTGATCGGGGGTTCGGTGTGGCTCGGTTCCCAGCCCGGGATAGAAAAAGCGTAGGAAATGACGCGGGCGCCGGGCGGGAGTTCCTTTTCAAACTTCTTCTTCCAGAAATCGCGCAAGGGATTAGGCATCATAAACAGGACCACTACGTCAACCTCGGAGAGATCAATATACCTTGAATCCTTGAAAGCAATCAAGGCTTTTGTCTTTATCCGCTTGAAAAGGATGCGCAGTTTGGCGTACAAGAAGATCGGCGGCGAAAGCTCAAAGCCGAACGCCTGGGCGTGATAAATCTGGTCGGCCATGATCGCCAGGCGGCCGTCGCCGCAGCCGATGTCAACCACGACGTTGCCGGGCTTGATTTTGGCCAGCTCTAGCATGCGCTTGACGGCGCGCATCGGAGTCGGTACAAAGGGGGCGCCGTAAACATTGGCGATAACCAAAAAATACAACATCAAGCCGATGAAGGCGATTAGCAAAACCATAATCGGGGTCGGGATGATCATACTTGATAAACAAAAATATAGCCGTACGGGATTACCCGTTCTTTTTTTACCAGGGTCAGGCCGGGAATTTCAAAGGAATATGAAATAACCTTGGTACCAGGGCGCAGTTCCCGCCGGAATTTTTTCTGCAGAAACATCTTGATCGTCGTCGGGAACATGTATAAGAAGATTATATCAGCCGGGCGCAAATTTACCCAGAGAAAATCGCGAAAGTATATTCGACCCCGGCTTTTTAAGAAAAATTTCTGCAACCGGGCCCACAGATAGACCAAGGGGGAGATTTCAAACCCTCGCGCGTCCCCGCCTTGCGCCGCGGCCGCGAAAACCAGTCGGCCGTCGCCGCAGCCTAAATCATAAACCCGCTGGCAAGGCTTGATAGCGGCCAGCGTGATCATGCGCCCCAAGACCTTTTTGGGGGTGGGCACCGGCGGCGCGCCGACTACTTGGGCGTAAAAAGTGACTATTAAAACCGCTAAAATAGCAGTGAGGATGATAGATAACATCATAGAAAGCCATTGTAACACGAGGGGTTAAGGAAGAAACCTTGACAAAAGCCTCGAAAGGGTATAAAATATTCGGTTATGCTTGATAAGGAGGTGCAACCAATGAAGCATGAAGTCGTTGAAGTGAAAGGGCGCAATTATTCGGTTCATTATGAGGTACAGATTACTGAAATTCAGATTGGCCGATGTCATGTTTGCGGCCAAAACCGAGAAGTTGCCCATTTCCGCGTTGGAATTGTCGACGAGATCGTAAAGGAGTTTTCTGATCCTATTCCTCTGAAGTGCCCCCGAGCCAATATGGTTTTACAGGCATTGCGAAACCTGTGGCAACAGAGGATTGAAGGAAAAGACATTTGTGATGAATGTCTAGAGAACTACGTGCTCGATCTCGAAAACGAATAAATGAAGAAAAGAAACCCGCCGGCTCTGCTGACGGGTTTTTAAAAACAACGCTCCTTCAAGGGAAGGAGCGTGATAGAGACAAAACCAGGGTCAGCCGATGATTTTGAGGAACTCATTCATCTCTGGACGAGGGGGAGCCGGGATTTCTTGGCCGGGAGGAAGAGGCGCCGGGACTCCGATCGGAACCAGTACTTGTGCCTCCCATGTCGGAATTTCGTCGCCGATAATATCTTCCAACACGTTAGGATCAAAGGCACCGACGCAAACTGATCCCAGGCCTGTTGCCGACACGGCCAGGCAGAAATTCATCAGCGACATCCCCAGGTCGTGCATGGTCCAGCGTTCATCACCGAAATCATGATCATTGAATTGTCCCGAGATAACCTCCAGATCATTACAGAACACGGCAACCGCAAGGGCGTTGGCGAATGATTTTCTGGCGGCGTTCTTTTCCGACAAGGCCTGGGCCAGATGCAGGATGGTCACGGGATTGTCCACCCAGAGAATCCGGGTGGGGTTGGTATTGCACCAGCTGGGCGCCCAGCGCGCCGCATCAACGAGAAACTCGATCTCCCCTGGCCCCAAGTGCATCGGATTGGGCATAAAGTCCCTGATACTTCGCCGGTTTTTGATAACTTTCATAAGATAGACGATGTCGCGGCACTCACGAAGTAAGCCTACTAAAGGATCCGAATTAGCGTTATGCATATTGACCTCCTGAAACTTTATAGTACCCGAGATTGGGTAATATCATGTAAAAATAGCACCAATAATTATTTTGTCAATAAATAAAAAATTCCCGGGCGGGAATTTTTTAATAGAGAAAAACTAAAATAATTTATTGTTTTCCGGCTTTTTGATTCCCAGGTGCCGATAAGCGTGCTCGGTGGCCACTCGTCCTTGTGAGGTCCGGGCGAGGAAGCCGATTTGTAACAGATAAGGTTCGTAGACATCCTCGATAGTGTCTTCTTCTTCCGAGGTGGCGGCGGAGATAGTTCGGATGCCGACCGGCCCGCCTTTGAATTTAGAAATTATTGTTTCTAGAATTTTGCGGTCAACTTCATCTAAACCAAGCTGGTCAATCGCCAAGGCCTGGAGGGCGTCGCGCGTTATTTTTTGGTTGATTACTCCCGCGTTTTTTACTTCGGCGTAATCGCGCACGCGCTTAAGCAAGCGGTTGGCGACCCGGGGGGTGCGGCGGGCGCAGGCGGCGATTTCCTTGGCGCTGGCCGAATCTATTTTCGCCCCGAGTTTTTGGGCCGATTGGCTGATGATTTTTTCGATATCTTTTTCTTCGTAAAAATCCAGGTGATAAGTGACGCCGAAACGGTCGCGCAGGGGCGAAGACAGCAGGGCGACGCGCGTGGTCGCGCCGATAATGGTGAATTTTGGTAGATCCAGCCGCAGTGATTTGGCCGACGGTCCCTTGCCGACCATCAGGTCCAGGCAGTAATCCTCCATGGCCGGATACAGTACTTCTTCGATGACTTTGTTCAGCCGATGAATTTCGTCGATAAATAATATGTCACCGTCGCTCAAATTGGTTAGCAACGAAGCCAAATCTCCCGACCGCTCGATGGCTGGGCCGGAAGTGACGCGGATATTGGCATTCATCATATTGGCAATGATCGAGGCCAGCGTCGTCTTGCCGATCCCCGGCGGGCCGTAAAGCAACACGTGCTCGATCGTTTCTTGGCGTTTTTGGGCCGCGCCGACGAAGATTTTCAGATTATCCTTGATCCGATCCTGCCCGATGAAATGGTCAAGGTGCTTGGGGCGGAGTTGCCGATCCAAGTTAAAATCTTCCGCGCGGGCGGAAGTTTTAACGATCCGGTTTTTTTCGGATTGAATCATAATTAGATTTCGTCGGAACACATACAGCCGCTTTCAAAGCGCACGTGGATATAAGAGCCTTTTTCGGCCGGCGGGGCTCCCCCGCACTGGATGACGGCCGCTTTGAACAAAGTTTTGTTGGTGATGTCGGTGAAATCAGCCGCGTATGATTCGCCGCGGCAGTTGCGTCCGCCGTAGTGACAGGAATATTTTTCAAAAATACAGCCCTCATCGTTCCATTTGTCTTCATCATAGCAGTCAAAATTATGGTCGCCGACCCGCCAGATAGTGGCTGTGTCCGGGTAGAGGTAAAAAGATTCAATGCAGTCAAAGAAAGATCGGCCGGTCCGCCCGAGTCTTTCCGGAGCGGCGTCGGGATCATAATTCAAGCTGCCCTGTCCCGTGCACTGGCAATGCTTGTGATCGGCGTCCCAGTAGGATCGCTGGGGCAGACAAGCGATCGCGCAATTTTCGGCGTTGGTGGCCTTGTCGGGGTCTTTTTCTCCTTTGACGCAGGTACAGGACTCATTGTCATAATCCCAGCTGGCGGAAAGCGGCACGCAAGCTTTCCGGCATTCGGTTGGATCTTTGGCCTGCGAGGGATCACCAGAAGTATTTTCGTCGTTGGTATAAGGAGTGCTAGTGTCAACAGCGTTACAGCCTTGGATGGTCCACCAGCCATTGCCGAGCGAGGAGCCGAACATGGCGGTGATGATTCCCCCCACAATCAGCCAGGCGCACAAAACGATGACCAGGCCGATAATTCCACTGGTGATGATTTGTTTGGCTTTTTTGATTTGGGGTTCCAGGCCGGACGAAGCGGACATCCAGATACCGCCGATGACGATCATCAGCGCGGTGATCGGTCCGCCGATCATTAAAGCCAGATTTTTGATATTGACGATTACCTGTAAAAAAGCGCAAAGATCTCGCGGGTCTTCGGCGACATTGCTAAGCACGACCTCTTCAACGGCGGCGTGAGCGGAGAGGGCGAAACAGGTCAAAGCCAGAAAAACAACAGCGAGAGGCAGAAGAGATGAACCATTTTTGTTTCTAATTAACATAAAATTTAATTACAGCCGCACCCATTAGCGGCACCGATACTGACATGATAATGATCAGTCTCAAATTTAAAGAATACCTTGGGTTCGCAGGCTTGGGCGGCTGCTTCTAATTCTGCCTGATCTGCCCCGCTTCCAATGTCTACAGCATAAGAAGAGCCGGCGCATTGGCGACCGCCGTAGTGGCAAGAATAATGTCCGTGGACGCACAGATTACTACACTGGCCGCAAGTTCCTGAATTACTAGGACAACGACCGTCAGGATACTTTGAATCACATTTTTTACAGTCTTCAGTTGTACAATTAAGCGGATTTCCACCATTGTCTACACATTCGGGGTGGCTTTTTTCTGTGGTGGCGGTGATATTCCAGGTCTTTCCTTCTGGTACCTTGCTTTCCAAGCAGGTCAAGAAGCTTAAAAGCGGCCCGGAGGCGCCGTCCCGACTGCCGGTCAAAGCGCCGCCGCCGGTGGAGGGCGGAGTCGGGGTGGTGGGGGTGGTCGTCGGAGCCTGATAGACGCATTTGGTGTCGTCCGGGCACGTGACGGTCCACCAGCTGGAGCCGATATTGCCGCCTAGGGTAGCCGCCATAATGGCGCTGACGATCAGCCAGGCGCACACCAGAATGACCAAGCCGATGATCGCGCTGGTGATGATTTTTTTGGCGCGCTGGACCTGGTCCGGAATCCCGGACGAAGCGGCCATCATAACTCCCCCGATAATAATAAACAAAACGGCGATAGTCGCCGCGATTTCTAAAACAAAATTTTTGATGACGGAAAGCAGTCGGGCGAATTCGCAGACGTCGCAGGGATCCTCAAATTGGGGCAGGTCCAAAATCCCGGCGGAAGCCGATCCGGTAATCGACAGGGCGAAAAAAGCCAGACCGAGCAACAAAATTGTTTTTTGGAGGCGATTCATATCGGCACCTCTCTTAAATCTTATTTCTTAAATCTTAAACCTTCGACCTTATCTTTCTAGTTTTAGCCGTTGTTCCAGCCCTTTTTTTTGAGCGCGTCAGCGGCGGCATCGATTTGCGCCGCCTGTTTGGAAGGTCCGGTTCCCTCGCCGGCTTTTTCCTCTTTGATATACGCGCCGACGACGAAGTGCTTGTTATGATCCGGTCCGGTCTCGCTCAAGACCTTGTAGGTCGGAGTGACGCCGGATTTTTCCTGGGAAATTTCTTGGAATTGACTTTTGGGATCGCGGTAGAGCTGGGCCTCAATAATTTTAGGCAACTCGCCAACCAGATTCTTGTGAATAAATTTTTGGGCGGCACCGAATCCCTGATCCAGATAGATGGCGCCGATGACGGCTTCAAAACAATTAGCCAGAATCAGGTCCCTGGCCCGTCCCTGGTCGCGTTGTTCACCGTGGCTTAAGTAGAGGTAATCTTCAAAACCGAGTTTTTTGGCCACGGAAGAGATCATTCGTCCATTGACCAGGCTGGAGCGCCAATTGGTCAGTTCGCCTTCCGGGTTGGGGTAATTCTTGTAAAGATGCTCGGTCACGACCAATTCCATCACCGCGTCACCCAGGAATTCCAGCCGTTCGTTGTGATCCAGCGGAAACCCACGGTTTTCATTGAGATAGGAACGGTGGATGAAGGCTTGTTTAAGCAGGTCCTGATTTGTAAACTTAGTGGCAATTTTCGTTTGCAGTTTGCTGAAATCTTTGTCTGAGCTCATTTTTTTCGGGAGCGCCGAGTACCAAATGCTCTCGGAAGGACTTGGTACTAGGAACTGGTTAATAAAATAAGATATTAAGAAATTAAGATATTAAGATGTTAAGATTTAAGATATAAGATTTAAGAATTAAGATGAAGCAAAACCAACCCGCCTTCTTATATCTTACCAATGTTTTGCTGTTTTGGGTTTGGTTCTTTTTCCTCGGTCGCTTCTTTTGGTCCCATCTGTTTATATATGGTGCCAAGCACGCCGTTGACGAATTTGCCGGAAGAATCGCCGCCGAATTTTTTGGCCAGCTCGATTGCTTCATTGATCGCCACTTTGGGCGGTATGTCTTGAGAGTATTTCAATTCGTAAATGCCGATGCGCAGGATATTGCGGTCAATGACAGTGATTTGCTCCAGGGGCCATTCGGGAGCCGAAGCGGCAATAGACTTATCGATGGCCGCCATATTTTGGATGACGCCCTGGATAATGACATAGACAAAACTTTTGTCTTCTAGGCCCGGGCCGAATTCTTTGATCATGCGTTCAATCAGCGCGGGAACCTGTTTGGGGGGGAGATGATTAAAATCCCACTCATAGAGCGTTTGGAGAGCGAGAGTACGGGAGAGGTGGCGAGAAGCCATTAAAATAAGTCAAAAGTCAAAAGTCAAAAGTCAAAAGTGACTTCAAACCGACTCTTAATATCTTAAGCTCTTAATATCTTACTTTTTCTTTTTATCGCGGCGGTCTTCTTTGGCTTTCTTTTTGGCGGCCTTTTTGGCTTTGCGGGCTTCAATTTTCAAGACATCCTTGCCTTTATAAAAACCGCATTGAGGACATACCCGATGCGGCTGGACCGGGCCTTGGCATTGCGGGCATTTCGCTAATTTGTAACTTTTCAGCGCCAGGTGCGAACGACGGCGATCGCGACGGGCGGAAGGGGTACGTTTCTTTGGGACGGCCATAGAATTAAATAAAAAGTCAAAAGTCAAAAATCAAAAGTTTTCTGACCAGACTTGGTTTAATACTTCAATACTTTAACAATAAAGGCGGAAAAAGGCAAGAGGGGCAAAAAAACGTAAAACGTAAAATGTAAAACGTAAAATTAAGATTTTTTACGTTTTACATTTTACGTTTTACGTTTAAATGACGGTGACCGAGGCCACTTTGTCGCCCGGCTGTAAGCGCATCACGCGCACGCCCTGGGTGGAACGGCCGAGTTCGGAAATTGTTTTAAGCGGGGTGCGGATCACTTGGCCGGTTTTGGAGATAGCCAATAAATCGTAATTAAGGTCTTCTTGGTGGACAATATCAAGGGAAACAAGTTTCCCGGTTTTCCCCGTCACCTTGGCGGTCTTGATTCCGGAGCCGCCGCGCTTCTGGATTTTGTATTCCTTGAGATGGGATCGTTTGCCGTAACCCATTTCAGAGATCGACAAGGCCTGCGCTGTTTTGGCTTCGGGAGAGAGGGCGTTCATACCGATGACGCTGTCGCCGCTTTTCAGGCGGATGACCCGGACACCGGCGGCATTCCGGCCCATCGGGCGGACATCGGATTCTTTGAAGCGGATGGCTTGTCCTTCGGAGGTGGCCACGAAAATTTGCGCCTTGCCGTCGGTTGACGCTACCCAGCGCAGTTCGTCATTACCGTGGAGCTTGATCGCGATCAGTCCGGAGCGGCGAACATTGGCAAATTCTTCCATGGCGACGCGTTTGCCGATCCCCTGCTTGGTGACCATAGTGAAGAATTGGGCGAGATCTTTATTCTGGAGCGAGACCATGGCGGTGGCTTTTTCTTCCGGAGCCAGCTGCAGGAAATTCACGATCGCCTGGCCTTTGGCCTGGCGCGAGGCTTCGGGAATCTCATAGGCTTTGGTCTGAAAAACCCGCCCCTGATTAGTGAAAAAGAGAATATCGCTGTGGGTCATGGTCCAGGTGACGAAATCGACCACGTCTTCTTCTTTGGTGGTCATGCCTTTGACGCCTTTGCCGCCGCGCCCCTGGGCCTTGTACATCTTGGTCGGCATGCGCTTGACGTAACCGGTGCGAGTGATGGTGATCACGGTTTCTTCGTTCGGGACCAGGTCTTCCTCGGCAAACTCCCCGACCTTGTTGCGGAAAATTTTGGTCCGGCGCTCGTCGCCGAATTTTTCCTTGAGATCCAAAACTTCTTTTTTGATGATAGCTAAAATTTTCTTTTTGCTTTTCAGGATGCCTTCCAGTTCAGTAATCAATTTTTTCTTTTCTTCAAGTTCGTCTTCGATTTTCTTGCGCTCTAAGCCGGCCAGGGTTTGCAGTTTCATTTCCAAAATGGCCGTCGCTTGCTTGTCGGAAAGATTGAATTTTTTTCGTAAATTTTCGTGGGCGATATCTTTGGTCTTGGACGCTTTGATCGTCTTGATGACCGCGTCGATGTGATCGAGCGCTTTTTTCAAGCCTTCTAATATGTGGGCGCGGTCTTTGGCCTGTTTCAGGTCGAATTGGGTGCGCCGGGTGACCACGACGGTGCGGTGTTCGATGTATTGTTCGAGCAGACTATGCAGGGAAAGCACCCGGGGCTGCAACCCGTCCACCAGCGCCAGCATATTAAAATGAAACGCGGTCTGGAGATCGGTCAGCTGGAATAACTTATTGAGAACTTTTTTGGGATAGGCGTCTTTTTTCAGCTCGATGACAATCCGAAGATCTTCCTCTCGGCCCGACTCGTCGCGGATATCGCGGATGCCGATGATTTTTTTATCTTTGACCAGGTTGGCGATTTTGGTGATGATTTCTGCTTTGGAAGTCTGATACGGGATCTCGGTGACGATGATCGCGAAAGAGCCGGCCTTCTTTTCTTCAATATTAGTGGTGGCGCGGACGACCACGCTTCCCTTGCCGGTGGCGTAAGCCTGTTTGAGGGCTTCGGCATCATAAATCTGCCCGCCGGTCGGGAAATCCGGTCCTTTGACGAATTGTAATAAATCTTCGCTGTCCGCTTCGGGATTATCGATCAGGTGCGCCGTGGCATCCGCGATTTCGGTCAGGTTATGCGGCGGAATGGAAGTGGCCATGCCGACGGCGATACCCAGGGAGCCGTTGAGCAGGAGTTGAGGCAGTTTGGCCGGCAAGACGACTGGTTCCTGCCGAGTGCCGTCATAGTTGTCGCGGAAATTGACAGTTTGCTTTTCCAGGTCGCGCAACATTTCTTCGGCGAAGCTGGTCATCCGGGCTTCGGTGTAGCGCATCTGGGCGGGCGGATCGCCGTCAATAGAACCGTAGTTTCCCTGGCCGTTGACCAGCGGATAGCGCATCTTGAAATTCTGGGCCAAGTGGACCATCGACGGGTAAACAATCGCTTCACCGTGCGGATGGTAGTTGCCGCTGACATCGCCGCAGATTTTAGCGGATTTGCGGTATTTGGCGGCGTGGCTGAGCCCCAAATCATTAAGGGTTACTAAAATGCGCCGGTGGACGGGCTTGAAGCCGTCCCGGACGTCGGGCAAGGCGCGATTAACGATGACACTCATCGAATAATCCAAAAAAGAATCGCGCATTTCGTCGGTGATCGGTCGGGGCTTGATATGGATATCGTTTTTCATATGGATCTTAAGTCCCAGGGTGTCGCCGAGCCTGCCAAGGGGGCGTTATCTCGGGACAGAAAATTTATTCGGTTACTTCGGGCGAGGTTTCGTTTGCCGCGGCGGGGTTTGATTCTGTCGGCGCTTCAGTTTCCGGAGTCAAAGCGGGGGCATCGGGGGATTCCGGCGTGGGCGGATTTTCGGGAGCGGCGGGAGCCAGGGCAAAAAGGTAATTCCAGGAATCGTCAGCGTTGAAGAAAGTTTTTTTGATTTCGAAGGCGGTGGCCGGCGCGTCTTCCGGCAGGAGAAAATCGATCGTCATTTCTTTTTTTTGCTGGGGTTCTAGTGTTTCCGTCAGCGGCGCGGTAATTTCCCGGTAACCCTGGTTCAAGGTGAAGTTTTCAAAATGAACGGTCTGATCGGACAAATTTTTCAGCTCGACCGTGACCAATTCGTGCGAATCTTCTTGGCGCCAGCTTAGTAAAGAAACACGCACGTTCTTTTTGGTGAAGGAGGTGTTCTTGTTTTCGGCCTGGGCCTGGTCGGCGGCGGATTCTTTAATTTCCTCGGTCGTTTCCTGAAGCGCCGAAATTTGTTCCTGCAGTAAGCTGGTCGATTCCTTGGCCTCGTCGACGATTTCCTTCAGGTCGGTTGACTGGGAAATGTCTAGCGACGGGAGCCGCCATTCATTAAAAAAAGTGAGCCAAGCCACGACGATGACTACCAGCGAGACAATCGACCAAATCCAAACCAGGCGCTTGCGCTCGGATAAAGGCTTTTGGCGGGTGCTATCTAAAAAGTTCATGTGATTATACCGGCGAGAGGACGACGACTTCGGTCTTTTCCATCGGGATCAGTTTCTTAAGAGTCCTAAGTTTCGGGACGGGCTTGACGGTCGGCGCGCCCATTTCTTTCAGGAAGGGCTTGAAATCATCCAGCGGAGTTTTCAGCCCGGGCAATTTATAATGCATTGGTATGACGAAACCGGGCTCGATCTGTTGGACGATTTTGGCGGCGGTTTTGGCGTCGATTGTGTCGCGTCCGCCGATCGGGATGAGGAGAATATCAACGCCGTCAATCTTGCTTTCCAGCTTTTCATCAAGCAGGTGGCCAATGTCGCCCAAATGGCAGATCCGGATATCTTCCATTTCGATAGTGAAAGCGTAATTAAGCCCGCGCTTTTTGCCTTGTTCTTTATCGCGGTAGGACCAGAGGCCACGCATCAAAACGCCCTTAGCCTCGTACTCCCCCGGGGTGTTGAAAATCAGCGGGTTGTCTTTGATCTCTTCAGCCGAATAGGTATCGTTGTTGCTTAGGGTGACGATGGAAGCGCTGGTTCGAGGCGGCTTGATCCCCAATTCTTTCCCAAAGGGATCAGTCATCAGGGTGACTTCACCCGAAACCAGTTTGAAGCAATTTTGACCGTGCCAGTAGATATGCATAAAAAAGATATTAAGAAGATTAAGATATTAAGAGTATTAAGAATTATATAATTAGGTAGGCCCCCACACTTAAGATGCGTTAGAGGACTAAATCATCTTGAGTGTGGGGACGTTTCTCTGAATAGATTAGCAGTTTTAGGGAATGATGTAAAGGATTTTTAGGGCTAACATATGAATAAAAAACTGATTTTACCCTAAAAATCTTCCCGCTTAAAGCTGCTTATTTAAGCCATTATTTCCCTTGACAAATTATTTAACTTATGATAATATCTTATGATTTAGCTGGTATGGTATGGGAATAAACGTCTTAATAAGGAGGAAGAAAATGAGAAATACCTGGCGTCTGATTTCGTTTTTTTTGGCCGGTTTTTTGGTGGCATCGGTTGCTGGTGGAATCCTTTTTTCGGTCAAAACAAAATCCCTTCAGGAATCAGCGGCGTACCAAATTACGGAACTGACCGATAAGTTCCAAGCCTATAAGTCTTGCCAGTCCAGTGAAAAGGAC
>CALEFQ010000018.1 GCA_937877125.1 uncultured bacterium
AAAATTGCCTGGCCGTCACGGCCCGCAAAGCTTTGCTCCAAAATCGCCTGGAGATTACCGGCCATCATTATGTGGGGAATCGTCGTTAGCAATTTTTGACGGCTTAATTCCGAAAGTGCTCCCAGATAGGAATTGGATAAAATATTGAGCGTTTCTTTGACGGCCGAGCGGTCGTTTTCCATCATCACGCCCGTGGTGCCCCGCGGCTTGCCGGTCATCAAGTCGACAAAACGCAAAGCCTGGCCCCGAGCCATCACCATAATAGCCGCACCGGGCAAACCGCTGCTGATTACCTGGGCAGACACGATCACCGCTTTTTCTTCCGAGGTCTGTAAGGAGGTCAGTATTTCCCTGATCGGGATCAGTTTCGCTTCCGTCGCCATAACCTTGACCGGCTGGCCGGAAAAACGAGAAAAAGCCTGGGAGACCTTGAGTGAACCAGTCTGCCCGGCCTGGGTTAATTCTGCTTGGTTAACATTCATAATTTTATTTTTTTAGAGACCCCTGGATTTTTTGTCCCAATTGCAATAATTCCTTTTCCAGCAAGATTTTGGAGAAATCCAATAAGATAATCAACCGGCTTTCCTCCTTACTCGACGGTACAGGGGTATTGTGCGGATCGATCACCACGACACCGGTCAAATAATCGGCCTGGATTTTACTGGAAACCAAAGACGGGGCGGGCTGGATTTGCGGTCGCGGCAGAGTCAAAATTTCCTTGACCGCATCGACCAGCAAGCCGTAAGTATTCCCCTCTTTTTGCAAGATGATCAGGTGCTTCGGCGCGACCGGACGCTCCCGCTTGAGCCCGAAACGCTTTTCCAGATCAATGACCACGACAATCTGGCCCCGCAAATTGAAAATCCCCCGGATGAATTCCGGCGCGCTCGGGATAGGCGTAATTTCGGGAATCAGGATGATGCTTTGCAATTCAACCAGCGGCACGGCATATTCTTCGCCGTCCAGATCAAAAACTAGTAGTTTGACCAGCTCTTCCGCTTTTTCCTTTTTGGCGCTGGCGACTTCCGCTACTTGCGATACGATTTTTTTGAGATCGGCTGTCGGCATAAATTTAGGCCTTTTTGACGGTAATTTTCCTGGTGACCGGAGGTGAGGCTTCGGGAGCCATTATTTTTTTGTCTTTGACTAGGCCGGCCAGCTGCCGTAGAGATTCCGTCAGCGCCATCAGCTGCTGCGCCGCCGCCGAGACCTGCTGATTGGCCGCGCTTTGCTGCTGGGTCGCCGCGGACAATTGCTGGGAACCGGAGGCGTTCTGTTCCGCTACCGAGGCAATGGAATCAAGCGTCTTGGCCGTTTGCTGGATCGTAGCCGCCTGCTGCTGAATGGTAGCCGAGACTTCCCGGACGCGCTTGGTAACATCTTGCACCGAACTGACAGCACTGCCGATCGTTTTATTTACTTCGCTGACGATCGCCTTGATCTTATTAGCTGATTTGGCCGAATCATCTGCTAGCTTGCTGACCGAATCAGCCACCACGGCAAACCCGCGTCCGGCTTCCCCGGCTCGGGCCGCTTCGATAGCGGCATTCAAGGCCAATAAGTTAGTCTGATCGGAAATATTAGTAATCGTCTGCACGATCGTTTCAATGTTTTCCGTGCTCTGCCCGGCCAATTGAGCCATCTGGGACGTTTTGACCGCACTGAGCGCCGCTTCCTGTGACGCCGCCGACATTTGGCGCATCGACGACGCCAGCTGGGTAATACCTTTAGATACTTCTTCCGCCTGGCGCGACTGCTGCATTGCGCCCGAGGCGACTTGCTGGGCCACGGATGAATTCTGCTGGGACGCGGCCGAAGTCTGCTGAGAAGACGAGGCTAACTGCTGGGAAGCCTGGCTAATTTGCCGGACGGCGTCCTTGATCGGCCGGCGGACATAATTAACAACCAAGTGCGAATACCACCAGCTGAAAAAAGCAATGACCGCGATAATAATCGAGCCGTACATCAGAATTTGATTGCGCAAGGCAATGTCGGGAGCGATAATCTCCGACTCGTCAACCTTCACTACCACGCACCAGTTTTTACCTAACGCGCTTTTTATTTCAGTCTGGGTATAGGAAGCAATCGCCGGCACACCGCGATAATCGACAATCGGCCCGGAAAATTTTTCTCCAGCGATACAACGCCGGGAACCGTCTGACACTAATTGCGTCGACAAAATGTCATTCTCGTCGGTGTAACGAGAATTAGACAAAACCATTCGGTCGGCATTGAACAAAATCACATCACCAGTTTCGCCGGCCGTATTGGTAATATCGGAAACGATGCCGTTTATGTTATCAAGTTTGACCCGCCCGACAATCACCCGCGCCGACGGCCGGCCGTCGGTGTCGTGCACCGCAGAAGCCACGGCATAATTCAAGGCGTCGTTGACCTGTGATTTATAAACCTCGGAAACATAAGGCTGCAATCGAGCTGTCGTGCTTTTGAAATAATCTTTGTCGCTCCGGTTCAAGCCGATATTTTGCGGATCACTGGAGGCGATGGTCACGCCCGATCCGTCTAATAAGAAGATCTCATAATAATGATTCGACCGGTCCGCCTGGAGATGGCGCAGATGCTCTTCCACCTCGGCAAAACTTTCCGTACCCGGCTCCGCCATAAAAATCTCATTATCAGCCAGCGCCTGGATTTCACCGATATCTCCCTGAAACGAGAGGACAAATGCCTTTTCGGCCACTTCCGCCAGCGCCGTCACCCGGCGCGTCGCCCCGGCAATCAGAGCTTTTTCGGCTTCGCGGTAGCTAAACCAGCTAATAATTAACAAAGGGACAATCGCGGCCAGCATAAAACCAAGCAAGAGGCGGCCGGCTAAGCCGAAACGACTGCCGGTTTTCTTTCGCTCAGGGATCTGATCCATATTTTTGTTTTTTATAGTAATTGATTATTTGATCGTTTTGAGCTGATCCATCATCTGGGCTACTTTTTCCGGGTCAATCAAAAGCTTGGCTGAAATTTCAATCCATTTATATAATTCGGGTAAATTGGTTTCGGACAAAGAATCCAGCGTGACTCCCTGACCGAGATGAAAAGTCGCCTGGCGATTAACGAATTTTTCCGCCGCCGGGCCGAGATAATTAGATACGACATTGACGATTGATTGAGCCAGGGAGTTCATACGGAAGTCTTGTTATTTTTATCGGGGTGATCGTCTTCCATCAAAATTTTGATACTGGCCGTCATCCGGTCGAAAGAATTGGCCAGTTCTTCAAATTCCGTTCCCGAGTACTTGCCTATTTTTACCGTCAGGTCGCCTTTACTGATGCGCGAAGCGGCGGTCACGAATTCTTTGATATTTTTGGAAATCGACCGGCCGATCAGCCAGGCCGCCAGCGCGGCAATAATAATCGAAGCCGCGATCAGAATAACCGAAACCTGGAGGGTCTGGATGCTATAGCGAACCGACAAGTTGTCACGCAGGAGCTGAAACACCCGGGCCGAATCATTCAAATAAGCTGTCACCGTTCCGGCATAGACCTCCTTCCAGCGGGCGTAATCGGCCCCGTCAATAATGGCCAGCGCCTCATCGGTCTTTTGCTCGCCCACTAATTGGTGCGCGCGCAGTTCTAAGTCAACCAAAACCAGATTGGCTTCGTCCTGACGCCGGAAAAGTTGTCGCGTGCTTTCGGTCTCGGCTTGAGCAATCGCCTCCTTGATCACGGCGTCTAGGCGAGCGCCATAAGTATCGTAACGTTCTTTCCAGACGGTATTACCAGTATAAATATAATTCCGAGTTGACTGCGTCAACACTTCATCCAGCCACTGGATATCTTTGGCCCGCAGTAATTGGTCTTCGGCCGCGCCTAAATCACCGATATCCGTGCTGATATTTTTGACCAAGACCAAAGTGAACGCCCCGTAAGCGACCATCAGCAAAATCAGGAGCATAAAACCTAGCGAGACCTTGCTTAATATTTTCATTTTCTTATGTTTATCGTTGTAATAACCAAAATTTATCTCTCAAACTGCTTTCCCGAGAGATTCCTGGTGTTTTATTATTAAATTATAACACATTTTCCCGTTTGGTGTCTACGAAGATCGCCCTCCCTGATCGACCAAGTTAATTTTTATCTCACTTTTGTTTGCTATAGACCTGCCCCGCTACGCTGGCGGTATTTTCCGGCAAACCTAGCAATTGGCTCACGGTCACAAAGCAAAAACCTTTGGCTTTCAATTGGTCAATGATCAAAGGGACCGCGTCTTCGGTGGACTGATGGATATCGTGCAGGAGGATAATATCACCGCGCTTGGTGGCGCTATTGACCCGGTCATCAACAATGCTGGTGACCCGATCCTGCCAATCCTTGGGATCGACCGACCACAAGATGATCGGAAGTTTCGCTTCTTGCTTGACCGTGTCATTGTAAGCGCCGTAAGGCGGGCGAAAAACCGGCGCGTCCTGGCCAGCGGCATTTTTTATCGCCGCTTCGGCCCTTTGGATTTCGTCTTTGACCCCGGCACTGTCGAGACGCGTCAATTGTTGATGATCCCAAGTATGATTGCCGAGCTCATGGCCTTCCTGGTAAATCCGATTGACGATATCCGGATAAGCGATTACCTGGTTGCCGATCATAAAAAAGGTGGCGACGACGCCCTTTTCTTTCAAGACGTCAAGCTTCGCCGGCGTCAGGGTTTTGTGCGGCCCATCGTCAAAAGTCAGCGCCACTGGATTGGCGCAGGTGTCCGGGATGGGTTTGACCTTACCGGAATCGCTAGGCGTCGCGGTCGGCACCGGCGTCGGCACGGGGATCGGCTTGGTCACGTCAATGTCGGAAGCCTTTTTCGCTTTATTGGTCAACGGATCTAAATGCTGTTTCACCAAAGGCGATAGGAGATCATCTATCCGGCCATACGGAATATCAACTTTACGCGCCTGGGAAGAAACCTGTCCGGCCGGGTAATAAAAAGTCAAACTGTCGGAATCAAAAGTAAAACGCTGAAAATTTTGCGGTTCCACCGCCGTCGCCGGACCGATTAATCTTTTGTCGGTAACTTCGGAATCGGCTTGCAGGCCCTGGTTGGTCAGGTCGGAAAGCCGGTCCTGGTAACTGGCCTGCGGATCAAACAAGTCGGCTAGCTTTAATTCCCGTCCGGTATTAAAGTCGTAAGCCTTGGTAATAATGTCGATAACAGGATCGGAATTATCGGTAAAATATTCGTTAAGATTGAATTTCACGCTGAAAAGATTTGGCGCCAGCCCGAAAGTTGAAAAAGTCAGATGCATCTCGTCATCCCACTCGTTCCGATTAGGCCTTTTTTCACCTTCTTTGATAAACTCATCAATTTTTGCTTCGACGAATTTATACAGGCTCTCGGCCACTTGTTTGTTGGGGGTTTTGGGATATTGGGCGGTAACGGCAAATTCCTCCCAGTATTGGGTGATTGATTCCACTTCCACTCCCGGGAAAAGGTCGCTATTGGCCGTCAGGTAATCGTCGGGATTGTAACGGGAACTGGCGACATCCCCGCTATTCACATTCTCGGCCCGCCACCAGAAATAGCCGCCGGTCAGCACGGCCGCGACAATTAAAATGATGACCAGTCCAAAAGCCTTGGTAGTCATATTGTTTGTTTTACTAGTAACACTGATATTATACCACCGAGTGGTGCCGGATGCACCTAATCGCCCGCTAAAAACCAAACCGCCCCGCTCTGGGACGAGCGGGGCTTAGTTTGGCAACATTTACTCTGCGGCACCCGCGCAACTCGGGATAGGCAGAGCTACCTACCAACAGACTTATTGAATTAAGGGATCAAAACCTTTTTTTAGCGTCCTCGTCCCTGGCCTTGCCCGAGACCGAGACCATTTCCGCCGCGACCGAGCGGCATCCCCAATCCTTCCATAATCGTTTTGGCCTCATCATACTTTCCGTCCTGCCGCAGCTGGTGGGCCTGGACCATCTTGTTGAAAGTGTCTTCGTTTAATTTTCCGGAAAGTTCACTGAGGCGTCCTTGTTTTTCAGAGATTCGGCTTTCCATCGCCGTCTTCCAGGCATTGAAATCATTATTCTCAATGGCCGTGCGCATCGCTTCTTTGTCAGCGGAACCTTGGCCGTGGCGGCCGGGCAAGCCGAGTTCTTGAGCTAGGTTCGCCGCTTCTTCATATTTTCCGTCTTGACGCAATTGCTCTACTTGTTGCAATTGCTCGAATTTTTCCTGGGAGGTCAAGTCACTGACTTCCGACTGAATCGCCTGTTTCCAGGATTCGTAATCATTATTCTGGAGCGCTTCCGTCGCCGCTTGAAAGCCTGGGCCGAACCAGCCGCGTCCGAAAGCTTTGGCGCCTTCCGGAGTGCTGGCCAGGGCGGTGGCGATACCGATAGTGGCTACGGTCGCCACCGTGGCTACCGCCACTGGAATCGCTATTTTCTTTTTAAGCATAAGTTTGGGGACGTTAGCTATCAGTTCCATGGTCGGCCGACAGCTAATCATTAAGGATAAGAGAGATCTCGCAATTATTCATACGCTGGGATATTTTTTTTATTTCAAAACGACGGACCGTAATCCGTCGCTTTCAAAACTACGACAATATTTGTTTAGTAACTAGGCCCCGCCGGGATTTCCAGCCGTCCGCCCCGCCAATAGCGGATTTGCTGGGCCTGAAACAAGCGATCGCCGGTCATTTCCCCGATTATTTTTATCCGCCCGCCCGGGAGAAGAGGAATATGGAAACGCGCCCCGGCATAAGCTACCCGCCACGTCTCGCCGATCAAATCACGCAGGTTCAATACTTCGTCGTTTTCCACTAGGATAATTTCACCGGCCAAAAGTCCCTGTTCCGGATGCTGCCAGACATCCGCCGGGTGCCCCGGCATCATCGGTCCGAGCGGCGGCCGCTGGGCGACCCGTTCATCGATCTGACCGCCGAAACCAGTCAGGAAAAGAGCCGTCCCGCCGACAATACTAATGACAATACTGGTGGTCACCACGATAACCGGCCGATACCGATAACCTTCCTTGGTGTGACGGAAATTATAAATTGCCAGCAGAGAAAAAAGCACCACTACCACCACCCAAAGGTAAGGCACCGACAAGAAAACATGGTTGACGGGATTGCGTCCCAGTTGCGGATAAATATCCCAATCCGTGCTGGTAATCCGATCCAGCATGGCGCTAAAAGCCACCGCCCCGATCCCGACCGAGACGGCAAAAGCGCCCCAGAAAAGAAGGTCGCGGCCCACAAACTGCCAGCGCGGCTTGGGCGTGATATGTTTGTTCTTGATTTCTTCAAGAACTTTGTTGCTTAGGTCTTGCATATTAAATATGATCTTTATTGATTAACTGCTGTAATTCTTTTTTGGCGCGGCTGATGAGAGTCCCCACGGTCGCCACCGGTTTCCGCAAGATAGCCGAAATTTCTTCGTAGCTTTTTTCTTCCAGATAACGCAGGACTAAAACTTCCTGGTACTTGTACGGCAACTTTTGCAAACCGGCCCGCACCGCCGCCGTTGAATATTTCAGGTCAAGGTCCCGCGCCAGATCGACCCCGTCGGTAAATTTGTTCGCAATACTCTCGTCGTCCACCGCGACCACGGCTTGGGGACGCACCTTGAGGCGGCGGTACTGGCTGATCACCTGGTTATGCGTGATCCGGTAAATCCAGGCGGAGAATTTCAGCCGTTTATCAAAATCATTGAGATTAAGATACGCCTTGATGAAAACCTCCTGCAAAATATCAGCCGCTTCTTCTTCGTCAAAATTAGACAGGTGGCGGATATAGCGGGCCAATTTGGCCTGATAGCGATTAACCAGTAAAGCAAAAGCGTCCTTGTTTTTTAGAGACAAAGACACCAGTTCCTCGTCCGTTTTTTGCTGGTAAGTATTAAACTTGGCCATAGCCGGCATCAGAAAATAGTACGCAGAAAAAAAATAATTATTTCAACCCGGCTCGGCACCGAGAGCCGCCGCCAAGTAGTTTTCCAAAACCTTCTTATCACCCCGCCAGGAGACTTTTTTTAGAAAATCTTTTGGCCGGAGCCACCGGTACCCGACATGTTCTTCGTTTAGGATCACCGGCCCCGCCGCCACGGCCGCGGCAAAAACATGCTCGTCGCACCAGCCACCTTCGGCCGAACAAAAATATTTCAAGGTCGATTTTAAATCATAAATCTTTACAACCTTCAAGCCCGTTTCTTCTTTTACTTCCCGCCGAACGGCCGCGGCCGGTAATTCACCCGCTTCGATCCCGCCGGTAACCACGAAATATTTATTCCTCCCCTCGCCGAAAGCCGGATTGACGCGCAGCGCCAAAAACGCGCTGTCGCGCCGATAGATCAGCGCCATAATTTTTTGCTTGGGCAAAACTTTGGCCATAATTTGAAAATAGCATATCAGTTTTGATAACAAAAGAAAAACCTCCAGTCAGTTGACCAGAGGTGGCTCTTATTATTGGTGGCATTGTCTATGCGAGTCGGCTCGAGCGGACCGTCCTCTAAGACAACACCCCCAGCAAAATTTTGGCCCCTCCGTTTTGTTTGGCCTCGGACTCCAGAAAGATCAGGCTAATAACAGTCGAATAATGACAACGGATCGGTGATCTTTCACGGCAGTACGGTTTATCCCCTCTCCTCCTCGTGAGGGAAATGGAGTTTGTCTGCACCCGGGGAGTGCCGACGTAATCCAGGGTCACCCCTGGTAAAAACTGCGCAACGGCTTTCCCGAAAGCCAAAACTTTGTGACACAGTCACAAGAGGATATCATAGCGCAATAAATATGTCAACACCGCGCTGCCGTTATCCCATATTGCCGCGGA
>CALEFQ010000019.1 GCA_937877125.1 uncultured bacterium
CGACCACCGAGATCTACACTCTTTCCCTACACGACGCTCTTCCGATCTTAACCATAATTTCCTTGACGAACAAATTATGCTTATCCATCTCGAAATTATTCTCGGCATTAGCCATGGCGGAGCGCAACAGAGTCAAAACCGGACGAGCCGCAGCTTTCGGCAAAAAAGTCAATTGCTGTTCCGCGACCACCGCATCTTTGCCCCTAATCAAATCAACCACCAGGCGCATTTTGCGCGGCGAAATACGGAGTTGTTTGACGAAAGCTTTGACCGGCATATCTTAATATTATTATTACTTCTTTTCAGGCGCCGCTGGCGTCTTGGCCGCCGCCGACTTAGTCGCGTCGGCTTCCTTGGCCGCCGCTTCTTCTTCGGCCGCTTTGCGTCCGCCGTGAGCGACAAACTTACGCGTCGGCGCAAATTCACCTAACTTATGACCAACCATGTTTTCCGTAATAAAAACGGGCAAGTGTTGTTTACCATTATGCACTCCGATAGTCAATCCAACCATTTCCGGAAAAATCACGGAATCACGCGACCAGGTCTTGATCATCGTCTTATCACCCGGCTTGAGTTTCTTGATTTTTTCCATCAGCCGTGGATCGGCAAATGGCCCTTTTTTAAGACTTCGTGACATGGCCTTGGCGATTATGAATAATAAATCGGTTAGAACCCTTTTTCTTGGCGCGGGTTTTCACGCCCAACGCCGGTTTGCCCCACGCCGTGCGCGGACCCTTTTTCAAGCCGATCGAAGTGTGTCCCTCGCCACCGCCGTGCGGATGATCAACCGGGTTCATGGCCGTCCCAACTACGGTCGGCCGAATACCTAACCAGCGCTGTCGTCCCGCCTTACCGATCGTAATATTTTCATGGTCTTCATTGCTGACTTGGCCAATCGTCGCCAGGCAGGTCCCGAGAAAATTACGCACTTCACCCGAAGGCAGTTTCAACTGGGCATACTTTCCCTCATGGCTCATTAACTGCGCCATCGTGCCAGCGGAACGGACAATTTGCGCGCCTCGACCAGACTGCAGTTCAATGTCATACAAGAAAACCCCGTCAGGCAAATGCTGTAACGGCATCCGGTTGCCGATCTTGATTTCAATCCGATTACGCGAAGATAAAACTTCCGCTCCGACTTTCAATTCATTAGGGGCGATAATATAACGCCGTTCGCCGTCGCGATAAACAACCAAGGCGATGAACGCGGAGCGATTCGGATCGTATTCCACCGCTTCCACCTTGGCGGGAATATCAAATTTGTCGCGACGAAAATCCACCAGGCGATAACGTTGCCGGTGTCCGCCGCCCTGATGCCGCACCGTGATTTTGGCTCCCATCCCGCGTCCGGCATGTTCTTTTTTGATCCGGGTAAGTTTTTTATGAGGACGTTTCTTGGAAAGGGAACTAAAATCGACGGTCGTGACATATCGTCGGGAAGGGGTATGCGGTTTGTAGATTTTGATAGGCATGATCGTCTTTGACATTTCGTCGTTAGTCTTTAGTCTCTTGTCTTTGGCCGGCTAAAGACCAATGACTAAAGACGAAAGACTATTTAATTAAACTCCCTCATAAACCTGAATCTTCTGTCCGGCGGGCAAAATTACCACCGCTTTTTTCCAATCCTGGGTCTGCCCCTGGCTGCGACCGCTCTTACGGCGCTTGCCTAAAACATTCATCACTCGGATCCGGATCGGCTTGATTCCGTAAACGTGATAAATAGCTCGGGCAATTTCCGGTTTAGAAGCCTGCTTAGCAACTCGGAACAAGTAAGTATTCTGCTCGGCCAAAATAGTCCCCTTTTCCGAAATAATCGGCCGCAGCAAAACGCGGAAGGCCAATCTGGTATCAGCTTTCAACTTCTTATCCTTGGCTTTGGGAGCTTTGGTCCCGCTGCCAGGCTGAACCAAACCAGGCCCGCGATTGACCGCCGGGGCGGGTTTGTCTTCCTTCGGTTTTTTACCAAACAGAGCCATATTATTTCTTTACCGCTTTCTTATTCTTGGACGCCGCGCTCGAAACCGGCTTGTTCTTCTTCGCTTTTACCGGTCCCGTTTTCTTACTGACCGGAACGCCAAAAGTTTTGCCGATGATACCAACCCCGGATTTTAATAAAACTAGCTCTTCGTAAGACAACAGATCTAGAATATTCAAACTGTCCGCCCGGGTTAATTTGAGCAAAGGCAGGTTGCGTCCGGCTCGGAAAATCTTGGCATCATCTTGGGCGCCGCTCAGGGCGATCAAAGTGGTTTTGCCCGCCACTGGAAGCTTCGACAAAATAGTTGCTAATTCCTTGGTCTTGACCTGATTTAATTTCAGCTCGTCCAAAACCACCAGCTGCTTATCTTCATACTTTGAAGTCAATGCCATGAACAAAGCCTTGCGCCGCGCCTTGTTATTCATTTTCTTGGTGTAATTCCGCTGATTGCGCGGCCCGAAAGTTATGCCGCCGCCGATCCACAAAGGCGAACGAATCGAGCCAACACGAGCGCGGCCGGTGCCCTTTTGTTTCCAGGGCTTCTTGCCGCCGCCGCGAACCTCACCTCGAGTCTTGGTATGAGCCCAAGGCTGACGCGCGTTGGCTGTCTGAGTAATCAAAGCTTGATGCATCACTTCCAGTTTTGGTTTCACTTCAAAAATTTCTGACGGGAGAGTAACCTCGCCGACCCGTTCCCCAGATTGATTGTGGACAGAAATTTTGGCCATATTATTCGACAGTGTGAATCTGAACTAAGGTCTTAGTAGCTCCGGGCAACGGCCCTTTG
>CALEFQ010000020.1 GCA_937877125.1 uncultured bacterium
GAGATATCCACTCGTGACTGGAGTTCAGACGTGTGCTCTTCCGATCTACTCGGCAAATCTACCGAACCGCCGTGCAAAACAAATACCGCTTTTACAGTTTCGGCGACGCGATACTGATATCATGAAAAATTTCCTTTCCAAAGAAAATTCCCGCAGCAAGTACGGGAATTTTTAATCACTCATTTTTGATAATCTTCTACTGGCGTTTTTACGATCCGGTAAGGCTTGCCCCGACTGCCGCGCAAGCGAAGCCACATGGTCAGCCAGCGAGATTCTTCGCCGAGAAGTAGGGAAATCTGTAAACGGCGACGCGTTCCCTGCTTGAAAATGATCGCTTTTTCCACCATAAGCAGGGACGGCGTTTTCAAGCCCATCTGCCGGTAAGCGATCTGCCAACAGGTTTCCAGGTATTGGATCGCCTGGGCATCGCTCCAGTTGTTTTCTTCTTTGATCCAGCGCCCGTTTTCCAGATCCCGCCTGAAATTTTCTGACCGGAAATGCAGTCCCAGGCAATATTTCCAGAAAATCTGGGTCACGGCCTCCTGGGCAGCTTGATTCGGCAGTCGGGTAATTTCCGCCAAGACCGCGCGAGTAATCAGCCAAATTTCTTCCCGGTCAAAGCGACAATGAATCTGCCGGAAATAGGTGACTAAGCAACGGGCAATCTCGTCCATCAGAAGCCGCTTGGCCCAGACACCAAAATGCTTGGTTTTTGCCTTGGCCTTGGCCTTTTCTTTAATGATAATTTCAGTTAAAACTGCCAGATGCTTTTGATACAGCTGTTGGGCATTCATGATTAAACCCTCCTTTGCTTCCATCCTAGCGGGTTGGCGCCAATCGTCAACCGTTTGTCCGTCGCATTAAACAATGTTAAAATAAACCCGCCTGATCAAACTTTATTACCTAACCTAGTTTAAACTTATGCTCCCTTATGACCAACATCACTACGAAAAAGCGATTTTGAATTTTCCGGAACAGCTCCGGCAGGGGATCGCCCTGGCGCAAGACGCCAAAATTAACGGTTCCTTTAACAGTGCCGTCATCTGCGGTATGGGGGCCAGTTCAATCGCGGCTGATTTACTCGAAGCGCTGGCTGATACGCCTTTTCCCATTTGGACCGCGCGCGGTTATAGTTTGCCCCGGTCGGTCACAGATCAGACATTAGTCATAGTTTCTTCCTATTCCGGCAATACCGAAGAAAGCCTGTCCTGCCTGGACGAAGCCAGCCAGCGCCGGTTAAAAATTATCGGCCTCTCCAAGGGCGGCCAGTTGGAAAAAATTTGCCGGCAAAGCAATATCCCGTTCGTGAAATATCCCGAGCAGTGGGAAGGCTTTCAGCCACGCTGGGGAGTCGGCTTTTCACTTTCCGCCATCGCCACCGTCTTGCAAAACTGCGGCTTGCTGAAAGATGTTTCAACCAAAATCAAGGCGGCAGCGGAAAAATTACAGCCGGAAAACTGGCGCTCGACCGGCCAAAAACTAGCGGCGAAAGTGCTGAACAAAGAACCGGCAGTCTACGGACCGTCTCGACTTTATTTATCCCGGTTTTGGCAAATGAATTTCAATGAAGACGCCAAAATTCCGGCGGCCTGCAATTACTTTCCGGAAGTAAACCACTACGAAACCACCGGCTACACCCAGGGCGCGAAAAACCGCGCGGTGGTAATGATCCGGGATCCGGAAGAACATCCGCAAATTCTGCGGCGCCAAGAAATAACCGCTAAATTGCTAAGCGAAAAACAAGTCCCGGTCGAATTCGTTGATCTGCCGCGGGGCGATACTGCCTATCGCTTGTTTAGCGGACTGATGATCAGTATGTGGACAGCGCTCTATTTATCCGACTTATACCAAATAGATCCCGCCCCGACCGAGATGGTGGAAAAACTGAAAAAAATGTTAAAATAATAAAGCCTAAGAAAACAAGAGAGAGCTGTGAATCAGCTCTCTTTTCGTCCGATAATATTGGCGAGATCAGACATTGATCAGCTGGACAAGCAGTTCCACTCCTTCCTCCCAGGAAGCGACCACGTATCCCGACCATTCCTCTAAAAGGAAATGTCGGTGGATATTGTCCGCTTCCATCAGGATAATCGTCACCTTGCCTAGAGCGCGCGCCATGCCGATTTCCGCTACCGATCCGATCGAAATTTGTTTGGCCCCCAAAAAATTGGCGAAGATAATATCGGAGCGCCGCACGTCCAGCTCGTCTCTAAGGGCCGCTCCGCGCGGCGTGCAAATCGGCTTTCCGGTCAAATAACCGCCTGTTCGGACTTGAAGTTTTTCAATTTTCCGCAGTTCCTCGCGTCCGCGCAGGGGAGAAAGCACTATCGCGGCTGGACATCTGGCCGCTAAAATTACCCGCAATTCCTCACGCCAGTCACTGGCTTCGTCGTAGCTTAGGCCGCCAATCGGCCCGCAAGCATAAACCAACATTTCTTTTGGCATACCAATCCTCCTTTCTGGTTCATTTCAGGATAACGGCTTTAGAAAGCCGCGTCAATGATAACTTATTAGACCAATAAAAAGGGCCTCCTGACAAGGAAGCCCCGTGCCTGAACGGTTATGGCATTTCTTCAAAATGCGCCTGGGATTCAATATTGTCGCGCCACTTCTTCTTAAGCTCCTCCCAAGAGACTCGGCCGAATACCAGATACAGGAACCCGGAAATCAATCCCAGCGCCAATACCACGCCCGCCAGACCAACCATTACTTTGGCCAGAAATATGCCGCCGAAAAACGATTGCCGGACCAGCCAGGGCGAAAACCAGGTAGTCAACGGCGTTACAATAAAGCACCACAAGATCAAGCGTCTTCTCATTGATGGTTGTTTCCGTTTCCGGGGGCACTGGACAAAGAAATAATCTCCCAGATATACCATTATCGCCGCGATCATAATTTGCAAAATAGCCATGTCATTTCCTCCTTTTGGGTTTTCGAACTTGATATCTTGTCAAAAAAACTAAATATTGTCAATAAAATCCGGTTTATCCACTTGACTTTTTCCGGCCACTCTTTATACTGAAGACAAAGTTTGCATACAACCCTCTGCGCCCTCGGGCGATTTGGAGGGTTTTATGTTTTGTAAGCAATATCAAATAATAAATATCAAATATCAAGTAAAATTCAATGACAAAAGCTAAAAAATTCGATTTGGAGCCTAGGACTGCAAAATTCGCAGTCAACGTTATAAAATTTTGCCGAAAACTTAGGCAAAATCAATTAAATGACATCTTAGTAAAACAGCTTCTGCGTTCCACCACCAGTATTGGCGCTAATTATGCCGAAGCTAATGGCGCGATTAGCCGTCAAGATTTCAAAAACAAAATCTGTCTATGCCGCAAGGAAGCTAAGGAAACAATGTATTGGCTACAATTAGTAGCCGAAACCGATCCTTTGTTTGCTAGTAATTGCCGCCAGCTTTGGAAAGAAGCCCAAGAACAAGTTTTTATTTTTTCGGCAATCATCCGAACAACTAAAAAGAACTTAATTAAAAATTGAATCTTGCTTTCGCAAGCAAAATTGGTAATTTACTGGATATTTGATATTTATGATTTGATATTAGCCACTAATAGCACCGACTTCTCGGTGTTCAGGAGGGAAAATGCCAAAGCAAAAATTAACGGTTATTATTGCATTGATGGCCCTAAACAATTTTTTTCTGCCCGTAACTTCTCTGGCTACCGGTTCTGATATAGTCATTTCCGAAGTCATGTCAAATCCGGTCAACGAAACCACCGACGAATTCATCGAGCTTTACAATAATTCCGAAACAGCCCTGGATCTATCCGGTTGGCATTTCACCGACGGGGATGGTGTTGACGAAATTATTGCCTGGGATTCTTTAAGTCACGGCGACATTCCCGGCGCCAGCCTGAACACGACAATTGTCCCCGCGGAATCATACGCGGTCATCTTGGATCCTGATTACAATAGCGGGGGACTGCCTTATAATTTTCTCGATCACACCGTCATTCTGACCGTGCCTAATTCTTCTCTTGGTAACGGCTTAACCCCGGCAAGCGACCCACTAGTTTTGTATCGCGACGGCGGGACCACGCAGGATTATGTTGTCGATACTTATGGCACTCCTTTTTTGGACGATGACCCGCTGCTCTGTGATGACGACACTCTTGATGACATCCCGTTTGATCCCGGCGATGGCGTTTCTGTGGAAAAAATTGATCCAGCCGGTATCGACACTTCGACCAATTGGTCAATCAACGCCGATAACACTTCCACGCCGGGCGCAACCAATAATCCGCTCGTGAACGAGCCGCCGGCGATTACTGATGTCAAAATTACGCCACAGCCCGTGCCGTTAGACGGAGCGACCTCGGTCTTAATTGAAGTAAAAATAACTGATCCCAACGGCGCGGCGGACTTGGCGCTAGCTAGTGCAAACTTAACTCCCCTGAATGGTTCGGCCGAGCAGACACTGTATGACGACGGTTCCCACGGGGACAAATTGGACGGCGATGAATGGTACAGTTATCTTTATCTGCCGCCGGAGAATCTGGAAGCGGGAGATTATCAACTGCTTATTGTCGCCATCGATAATCAAGACCAAACCGCTTCCTGCTCTACCACAGTGACTCTGGAAGAGATCATCTATTCCGATCAAGTTGTCATCAGTGAGATTCTGCCTAATCCCGCCGGGGTTGATACCGTCGCTGAATTTATCGAGCTTTATAATTCCGGGAGCGAAACCTTAGACCTAAAAAATTGGCAGCTGACGGACGGCGCCACTGCTTATTATCTTCCCGAAAACACCGCTTTGGCCGCCAAAAGCTATCTGGCTTTTTTCAGCGCCCAAACAAAAATCTCGTTAAATAATTCCGGAGATACCGTTTCCCTGCTTAGCCCTGCCGGCGATCTGGTCAGCCGTATAGGTTACGCCGCCGCGCCGGGAGAAGAGATCAGCTATATGCGCGGTACCGACAACAAATTTTCCTGGACCACGACCCCGACTCCAAATGCCGCCAATGTATTGACCTCTACCGCGGAAGAAAATGAAAATGATCAAGACAAAGACCGGGTTTCTACCACCGTCAGCACCAGCTCCAAAACCAGCGTCTCATCAACCAGCACCAAAAACGCCGCGGCGCAAAAATCAGAATCTTCGTTTGAAGAAATGTCGATTGCCCAAGCCCGACAAGCCGCCAAAAACACCAAAGCGACGGTAACCGGAATAATAACCGCCTCCCCGAAAATGCTTAGTGATAAATTTTTCTATATCCAAGACACCGAAAGCGGTCTTCAAATATATTCCAGTAAGGCCGACTTTCCGGAACTTAAACTAGGTCAGGAAATCACCGCCAGCGGTACTGTCTCCGAAGCCCAAGGCGAGAAAAAATTAAATATCGCCGCCGCTGACGCTATAAAAATCCTGGGGCAAAAAGAAATCCCGGCGGCGCAAGAAACCGCCACCGGCCAAGTCGCCGAGGAACTGGAAGGAAAACTAGTGAAGCTTTCTGCCGCCATCTCGCGCCAGAGCGGCAAGACCTTTTATCTTGATGACGGTGGGGGCGAGGCAAAAATAAGCATCACCGGTGATTTCGCCAAGCCGGAAATAAAAAAGGGCGAAGTGGTGCAAATCACAGGAATCGTCGGCCAAACTTCCGCCGGCTACCGCGTCATGCCGCGGCAAGCGGAAGACATAAAAAAAGGGGAGGTTGCCGGAGCAGAGGCCTCGGCCGATGATAACACGGTCAAAAAACTTCCTGCCGCCGGGCCGTCTTCCAATCTCTTTGTTATCATTATCTTGGTCACCGCCGGCGCCGGCGTCATCATCCGGATAATTTGGGCCAGAAAAAACAAAAAACCGATCCACAAAGATCGGGTCAATTCAGGTAAATTACCTAAGCCGCGACCGATTGATTCAGTTTAAAACCCCGAAACAATGGTCCTTCCGGGGTTTTAACTCGGTCAGGCTACGATCGCGGCCGGACAATGTGACTGAAACGGCAGGAGGGCGCACAGGCGCCGCAACCGGAACAGATTTCCCAGCCGCAATGGGGACAAATCGGACGAGATTCCGGGACTGATTGAGACAAGCAGTGGAAACAGGGACCTGGAGGGCGCTGGCTTTTCTTTTTGGCGATAATCGGCTCTTTCACCAACACGTAGCACCTCCTCGCTAGGGAAAAATTGAGACTTCGGCTAACTACTATTTTAGTTCATAAAAAAGATTAGTCAAATGATCGCCGGAAGCACTTTCGGCCATCAATCCCACTAAAGCAGGGCTTTTTTTCGAAGGATCAATCGCGCTTTTTCACGAAAAAAGAAAGCCCCAAACGGATTAATCCGCTGGGGCTGGAGATCAGACGTTAGATGGGAAACACCGGTGCTGAAAACATGGGGACGTTTTCTTCGGCTTCCTGGCATTCGGGAGAACAAGCCCCGCACATTGGGCAAATGTTCCACCCGCAATCCTGGCACCGAGGACGTTTTTGGCTGTTGATACCGGCTTGGCATCTCCAGCAGTGTTTCTGGTGGATCTCTTTTCCGCACTTTTTACATTTGTAAATCGCGTAGGGAAGATCTCGCACCTTTTCCGTCTGACCGCCGCACTTACACTTCAAGCCCTCCGACATGTCTTGCCTCCTATACGGAAGGGGAAGAAAGTCCGTTAAACCTTCTTCAGTTTGACCCCTATTATACTTGTCAGTTTTAAAAAGTCAACCCGGATCGTTCAAAATAAAAACTCCCGTCGTCGAGTGACAACGAGAGTCTTGGCGGGAAAATCATTTTTCCCAATCTTGTTCGTCGCAATTTTCGTCGAGTAATTCTACCCATTCTGCCTGAGTCGCTTCATACTCATCAGCCAACTCATCGATTTCGGCAGATTCTTCCGAGGTGAAGGGAATATCATCTCCGTCATCACCACGCTGTTCGCGGTAGAATTCCGACTTGTCAAAATCAATCTCCGCCTGGCGATCAGCTTCCTGCATTGCCTCCTCCATCAATTGCTGATCCTCGGCTTCCTGGCGCATTTTTTTAGCCAGATCCTGGCAATTGGGTAGGGGACATTCTCCGCAAATAGGACAGATAGCCGATCCGCAATGCTCGCAATTCGCCTCGTGACTCAACTCGGCGCCGCAACGGGGACAAATCCCCGCTTGACGCAACAGATCTTCCGCAAAAGTCATATCATCTCCTCCTTTCAAACTATCGGTTTGTGGAAACATCCTAATGCAAAAGATCAATTTTGTCAATGCAAAAAGCAACCGGGTGGTTGCTTTATCCTTCAGGCAATGAATTTTCTGCTAGGCAAAAGCCTCGGTCTTGGGGTTAAACCTTTCGATAAAGACTTCGGTCGGGCTGAGACGAAAGTGAGTCAGGACGACGGCGAGACTTTTCGCCAATTTCCGGCGCACCGCCAATGTCCTTTTCGGTTTCTGGAACAAGTATTTCACGCTCACTATAATTTCTTCGCGTTCCTCGTCCAAGGCATGAATCGCCGGGAAAAACACACTCACGTCTTCTTCAGAAAGTTCCAGTTCCGGAATAGCAATTACCGCCTTGATTATATCTCGTTTCAGGCATTTTTGCCCAAAAGAATCCATCGAGGCAAGACCCCACACAAAAATAACCGGCATAATTTACCTCCTTTTCTGCGACTGCGCTAGAAAAATTACTCGGACCATCCGAGAACTTTGAAATATACCATAACCAAGGAGCCGTGTCAATTACTGTTAATTTTTTAATAATTATTACTTCTCTACATATTCAGTTTAATATTATTGACTTTTCACCGAAGCCGGTTATAATGACCTGTCCTAAGATCATGAAAAGGAGGCTCGTTATGATCGGAAAATATGGTGTTGCTTTGGTATTTATTGCGATGATAGCTTTTTTCTTCTTCGTTTATTTTGCTCCGTCAAAGTCAGAGATGTGGCAATTCCAAATCGTGTCGATTGATACCGAAAAGGATAAAATGGTTTTGAATTGCCAGCTCTGGGAAGAAAAGGAAAAACACTTCACCGGAGATCCAGTCACGATCAAAACCAAATCCCAAACCGTCTATTTGGACTTGGGGGAGGCAGAACTTCAGCCTGGGATGATCGTTTTTGGACAAATCAGTGGTTGCGGGTGAATGCGACGGAATCCGTGGTTCACGGTTATCGCAACTGATCCTGTAATCTTGGCCGATTATCTCCAGAACCAAAAGGAAGATTTGCCGCTCTGGCTGGTAGAAATCCTGGAAGAAACCAGTCCGGCGGAAAGAATTCCGACTTAATACAGCTTTGAGGCTGGGCTTCTCTTTTGAGAAGCCCTTTTGCTTAAGATCGTCAACTTAATCAACTCGGTTACTTATGATACAATAGGAGCGTTCCCTAAGACGCTTATTTTTTATGCATTTAGAAAAGCTTGATTTACAAGGCTTTAAATCGTTCGCCAACCGAACGACTCTTAAATATACCAAAGGAATCACCGCCGTGGTCGGCCCCAATGGCTCCGGCAAGAGCAATGTCGCTGACGCGATCAAATGGGTTCTGGGCGAACAAAGCCTGAAAAGCATCCGCGGCAAAAAATCCGAGGACGTGATTTTTGCCGGCTCCAAAGAAAAATCAAAAATGGGCATGGCCGAAGTTTCCTTGACCCTCAACAATGACGACGGCCGTATGCCGATCGACTTTCCGGAAGTGATCCTCACCAGGCGTCTTTTCCGCGACGGCGAAAGTGAATATTTGATCAACAAAAACCCGGCCCGGCTGATGGACATCCAGGACCTACTGCTCAAATCAGGTTTTGGCCAAAAAACTTACAGCGTCATTAGCCAGGGGCAGATCGGCAATATTCTGGGGGCCACGCCCCAGGCCCGGAAAGAAATGTTTGACGAGGCCGCCGGGGTGAAGCAATTCCAGATCAAGCGCGACAGCGCCATCCGCAAACTAGAACGCACCCGGCAGAATTTATTGCGCGTTACCGATTTATTGCGCGAATTAAAACCCCGGCTACGTTCTCTCGAGAAACAAGCCGAGCGAGCCAAAGACGGGGAAGTGCTGGCGCGTGATCTGAAAGAAATGCAAACCAAGCTTTTTGCCCATCTTTGGGACAAATATACCACTCGGCTGAAAGAGTCCGACGCGCTTTACCAGCGCCACCAGAAAAATATCGAAGATGTTGAAAAGGAAATCGCTAAAATATCCCAGGAGATAGAAGCCGAAGAAAAACGCACCGCCCAAAGCCGGGATGAGTTGGCCAAACTCCAGCGCCAAACCGATATCGCGCGCGAAGAGCGCAATCATTTGCAGCAGGACCTGGCTCTAACGCGTGGCAAGATAGATTTAGAAAAAGAAAAAACCACCGGCGTTGACATCGCAGGCCTACGGCGGGAACTTAGCGCCAAGGAGAAACATATTGATTCCCTGCAAAAAAATTCCGCCCGCTTTACCGAAGAGATTAAGTCCGCTGAAAAAGATTTAGCCGGCGCCATCTCCCGCCAAGCCAAGCTGAATCAAGAGATTAATGCCCTTCAACAAAAGCTCCAGCAGCTGCAGAACCGACAGGCCACCCCTCCCGAAGCGCTGGGCGACTTAGAGCTGGAACTGGTGCAGGTCGAAAAGGATTTCGGGTCACTGGTCGAAAAACTGATGATCTGCCAATCATTGGAAGCACTGGAATCCATCAAAAGCCAGATTAGCGAGCTGAATAAGA
>CALEFQ010000021.1 GCA_937877125.1 uncultured bacterium
GGGGTTTTAGAAACCTAAAACGTAAAAATAATACCAACTATTGGCCGCCTTGAGGCGGTTTTTGCTTGACATAAACGCCAACTTGTGATACATTACTGTGTCGTGCCGTTTTTCCTCTAGGCCTATTGAGTTTAAATAAGCCTGAAGGAAAACCGGCAAAAGGTCCGGTTCTCTCCGCTGGCACAGTGCCGCGGATGGTGCAAATGGTGCGAAAGGAGGGCGATGACAATGAGAACATTGATCACGTCCGGTCAGCAAAAACAGTACAAACGGTTCGTCGAGGACGCCGCCGACAAGGCACTGGCCGAAGTCGGTCTCGACAAGGATGGACTCCAGAAGCTCATCGAGAACGGCGACGAATTCCAGGCGACGATCGTCGCAGCCGTCCGGGAGCTCTCAGTGAGCAACCAGTTCGCCGACGAGGAAGTCGAGTCAAGCTACGCGTATCCCAATGGCTACAAGGTCAAGGGTGTCACGGAGCAGACCAACATCCTGCGTCAGCTCTTCCCGGGCATCGGTTTCGCCGACGAGAAGATCGCTCAGCAGCCGCTTCCGCCCAACGCCGAGGGATGGTTCGCCATTCCGAAGTGGCATAGTCTCGCGCCGACGTACGGCGAAGCGGTCGAGAAGGTTCTCGCGATGATCGCGTCGAAGCGGAAGTTCTACAACTACCGTGACGGCCAGCTCGGAGCGGAGTACCTGCGTCAGCACGCCAAGACGGTGAAGATGTTCCAGAAGCTCGGTGACGAGCAGAAGGATTACGACATCCTTGTCGTTCCGGCTCAGTTCGGTCTGCGGCATCGCGGTCGCTCGGTTCGCCGGGCACGCGAGGTCTTCCTGGCCAACGAGTTCGGTCTCGGTGCCTTCGCCGTCGGCATCATGTTGCTGACCCACCCCGAACGGGAAGTCCAGTGGGAACAGCTCCACATCGATTGCGCAGGGGACGGATTCTCTCCGGACGCTGATGGCGATTTCTCGCGCGCTCCCTACTTCAGCTTCAACGACGGCAAGCTCAAGTTCGACACGTGCTGGATGGTCATTGCTAATGGCAGCTACGGCTCGGCGTCCGCGTTCTTCCCGCAGTAGAGGTTGGAGGTTTGGATTCTTGGTCCTATTGAGGTTTTGATGTTTGGGCCTTGAGTCCGCGAGTTTTGAGGGTTGTCCACACCATGGATAGCCCTCGTCTTTTTTTATTTTTGATTCTTTTGATCTGTTTGTATGCTTAATTTCATGCTATACTTTCCTTGAAATTAGGCTAATGAACCTCGATCCAAGGATTGGGGTCGCCGAAATCTCTCGTCAAAAATAAACAACCAGAGTCTTGGTGACTAAGGTTACTAAGAGCGTGTTGTTTTGAGGAGATACTGCTTGCCCCGATCTGGTGCGGATTCCTGCTAAGGTGGGATGCCGCCAAATAAAATACAGGGTGAAGAGGATATAGTCCTGCCTCGGCGGGAAGTAAACCTCGATACCCAGTGCCACAGAAGGATCGGGACAATTCTCCGGACGCTGATGGCGATTTCTCGAACGCTCCCTACTTCAACTTCAACAACGACAAGCTCAAGTTCGACACGAACTGGATCGACAATGCTAATGACAACTACGGCTCGGCGTCCGCGTTCTTCCCGAAGTCTCTCCTCTCCAAAAGCCCCTGCTATATAGCGGGGGCTTAGGCTATATGTTTTTAGTTGCTCGTATCCAGCCGCCGAGCATCCGACCGATTTCGTCAACATCACACTCCAGCCGGATGTATTTTTTGTTGTCGATTGTTTTGACGTCCTTCATCAAGCGCAAGAAGATGCGCAGAAGACTTAATTTGATACTAGCCTGTTTGAGTGCGGTTAGCTTGTCGCGTTGATAATTCTGGCTGGCTAGCAAGAGGGCTTCTAGCAACTCCAATAAAATGTTTTCACTTTTTTGCCAAATCGTAAAGCGGTCTTGCTTGGCAGCAGTGCGACGGAAGCCATATAATGTACGATACAGTTCATAAGCTTTGTTGAAGATGGGGATGTCAAAGTCTTCCATAAATGAAACGATTTAATGATATTTTCGAGAAAATGGTTTCGCTAGAAAATCTCTTCGCGGCTTGGGACGCGTTTGCGTCTGACAAGAGAAAACGGCGGGATGTCCGTTGGTTTGAATGGCGACTAGAACAAAATATATTTAGTCTACATCGCGATCTACAGAGCCAGCGCTACCGGCACGGACCGTATTCCGGTTTCTATATTTCCGATCCCAAGCCGAGGCAAATCCATAAAGCGACTGTTCGGGATCGCATTGTTCACCATGCGGTATTTACGGTTCTGGAGTCAGTATTTGAGCCGACGTTTATTCCTACTTCCTTTTCGTGCCGCCGGGGCAAGGGGACGCATAGCGGTGTGACTGCGCTCGAGAAAAGTATACGCCAAATCAGTCAAAACTACCATCGGCCTTGTTTTGTACTGAAATGCGATGTGAAGAAGTTTTTTGCGTCGGTTGGCCATGCCATACTGCTGGAAATGGTTGGCCGGCGCGTAGGCGATGAACGGGCGATGTCGCTGATCAGAGAAATTGTCGAAAGTTATGATGCTAGCAGAAATTCCAAGGCGGGCGATACGTCATCCGCCAGTCATGGTTTGCCCATCGGTAATTTGACTTCACAGCTATTTGCCAATATTTATCTCAATCAATTTGATCAATTTGTGAAACACCAGCTGAAAATAAAGCATTATTTTCGCTACACTGACGATTTCATCATCGTGCATCGAGATGAGACATACTTACGCAATTTAATCCCGGCGCTCACTGATTTTCTGACGATGCGTTTAAAACTGGCGCTTCACCCGGACAAAGTTTTCTTGAGGAAATGTCATCAGGGCGTGGATTTCTTGGGTTATGTTTTGCTGCCACACCACCGGCGCTTGCGCGCAAGGACTAAGCGGCGGATACTTAGGAAGCTTGATGCTCGCGTCCAAGAATTACATGCAGGAACAATTAGTTCAGTGCAATTTGAGCAATCACTTCAGTCTTATTTAGGAGTATTGTCGCATGCGGACGAAGCTGAGTTTAGCCGGGATTTGAAAAACACCCTGTGGGTTAGATAAATACCATCATGTTTCGGTAAAACGATGTTTTAGTTTTCCCCTTTTGAAAATTGAAGAATAATAGTTAAAATGTTATAATTTTAAGGGAAAACACCCTTTTTCGGACTGCCGGAAAAGATAGTTTTTGCTTAATTTAAAGCTTTGGGATTGATAAAAACAACCGAAGAAATCGCGAAAATGCGGGCCGGCGGGCGGATCTTGGCGGAAGTTTTAAATCTCGCGGCCGGAAAAATAAAGCCCGGTATCAAGACGAAGGATTTGGAGAATTTTGTGGAACAAGAATTGTCCAAACGCGGGGCCGAACCGGCTTTTAAAAATTTTCAGGGATATCCGGCGGCGCTGTGCGTCTCGCTCAATGACCAGATTGTGCACGGCATTCCCGGCGAGCGCGCGATAAAAAAGGGAGACTTGATCAGTCTCGATCTCGGCGTCCGCTACCAGGGGATGTATACCGATGCCGCTCTTAGCCGGACTGTGGTTAAGGGTTCGCGCGAAGCGCAGTCATTGATTGAGATTACGGCCAAGTCGCTGGAGGCGGCTATTGCCGAAGTCAAGCCGGGCAACACCCTAGGCGATATCGGCGCGGCGATAGAAAACCAGGCCCGCCGGGGCGGATTCAACGTAATTCGTGATTTAGTCGGTCACGGCGTCGGGCACCGAGTGCACGAAGAACCCCAAATACCTAATTTCGGTCACCCCGGACAGGGGATGAAGCTAAAGCCGGGAATGACTCTAGCGATTGAGCCGATGCTGACTAGTGGTCGGCCGGAAATTAAATGCCTGGCCGATGGCTGGACTTATGTCACGGCCGACGGTTCGCTGAATGCCCATTTTGAACATACTGTCTTGGTCACTCCGAACGGCCGCGAGATCTTAACTGACTAATTTGTCCGCCATGCGTATCCTGGGAATAGACTACGGTGAAAAAAATATCGGCCTGGCTACCGCGGAAAGCGAGACCAAAATTTCTTTGGGTCGGGCTCCGCTGCGGCGCCGCACTGATGAACAGCTGATTAGTGATCTGCAGCGATTGATCCTGGATGAAGATATTACCGAGATTGTAGTCGGTTGGCCGCGTTCCTTGCGGGGTACTGATGAAGCGGCGGCCCGGCGCGTCAAGGTCTTTTCCGAGCAGTTGGCGGCCGCGACCAAGCGTCCCGTGTATTTCATGGATGAACGTCTCAGCACCCAGGCGGCCCAGCGCTTGAAGAAAGAAAATTCCCAAGCCTCGATTGATTCCTTGAGCGCCCAAATAATTTTACAAACTTACCTTGATTCCCTAGTAAAAAAATAATGCCCTTGGATTTTTCGCCGAAAATTCATCCCGGTTTTGCCGGAAAAGATAAAAATCACGTTAAGCTGTCGGTAGTTATCCCGGCCCGTAACGAAGCCAAGCGGATCACTCCGACGTTGATTGATATTGATCGCTATCTGGAAAAACAGCCTTACATGTATGAGATTATCGTGGTTGACAACGGCTCCACCGATGATACGGCCGCCGTGGTCAGCCGTTATCGCGACCAAGTGGAACACTCGGCGGTTTTTGTTTTGCATGAGCCGTGTCCCGGCAAAGGTTGCACGGTACAGCACGGCGTGGCGAAGTGTCGGGGCGATTATATCCTGTTTATGGATGCGGACAACGCCACGCGCATCGAAGAAATGGAGAAAGTTTGGCCGAAATTTGAAGCTGGGTATGATGTCGTGATCGGCTCGCGCCGGATCAAAGGCGCTAAACTTGCTAAAAAACAGCCCTGGGTTCGGGAAATGATGGGACGGGCGGGCAATCTGATGATCAGGATGCTGGCCGTTCCCGGCATCTCCGATACCCAGTGCGGCTTCAAAGTTTTTACCCGCCGAGCGGCCCAGGAAATTTTTTCGGCGATTACCATCGAGCGCTGGGGCTTTGATATTGAGGTGCTGGCTTTAGCTCGAAAATGGGGTTTCAAAATTGCCGAGATCCCGGTGACTTGGTACCACATGGAGACGGAATTAATCAAAGGCAGTTCGTATACCAACACCCTGTCCGATTTGCTCCGGATTCGGCGCCAGATGAAAAGTGGTTTGTATGACCGGATCAAGGGGGAAGGGCTGGAGAAAAAATGGCAAAAATTAAAAGAGCAATCCTGACGGACGGCCAAGAGCAACATAATAAGATCTAAGATATTAAGAAATTAAGAAAGGGAAGATGCCCGAATTTAGGAAAGACTTAATCCGGGGCGAATGGGTGATTATCGCCACCGAACGGGCCAAACGCCCGGAAGATTTTACTAAGAAGCGAGAGGTCCCGCCGGCGGGCGGTCCCAAAGTGGTGGACGGATGTTTTTTTTGCGAGGGGCACGAGTCCCAGACTCCGCCGGAGGTTTTGGCTTATGCCGCGGGGGAACGTCAGGCTAATCAGCCGGGCTGGCAAGTCCGGGTTTTTCCCAATAAATTTCCGGCGCTAATTCCCGGTGAAAAATTTGAATCATTGCACCGGGAAATATATCATGTCGGGGAGGCGATTGGCTGGCATGAGATCATTGCCACGGTTGATCATTCGCGTCCGCCGGCCTTGTTTTCGAGCGCCGAAATGGAAATGATGCTGCGGGCTTACGAGGAAAGATTTTTTGTCC
>CALEFQ010000022.1 GCA_937877125.1 uncultured bacterium
ACACCCCGTAAAAACATCGGGACCACCACAAAGAGGATAATTATCACAATAAAAGCTACCCAGGCATACCAATCCGGTTCCGTTCCCCCGCTAGAAGAATCAGAAGCCGTGTATTCTCCCTGGACGGCCGCCATTATCGCCGCCACCCCTTGCTCCACGCCCAAATCATAATTCTCCTGCTTGAAGGGCGGAGAAATTTCGTTGCGGATTATGGAACCAGTCGTAATATCGGTCAGCGCTCCTTCCAAGCCGTAACCGACCTCGATACCGATTTTTCGCTCCGCCATCCCGATAACCAGCAACACTCCGTTATCGCGTTCTTTCTTGCCCAGCTCCCACTTTTCAAAAAGCTCATTGCGATAAGTGTCAATGTCAATGCCGTCGAGCGACGGCAGGATGGCCACCACGATTTCATTTGTCGTGGTCTCGTCGAATTCCCGCAAAGTAGTCTCGAGCCGGTTTTTGACGGCCGGACTCAAGGCGCCGGCATAATCGTTTACCCGTCCCTGTAATTCCGGATATTGAGCCGAAACGCCCGCCGCCAAAAACAAACCAGCCCCCAAGACAAAACTAAAAAATATTTTTAATAATTTTTGTTTCATTATTTTTCCGCTCGTCTATAAAAATGACGGCCTTAGAACTTTACTTCCGGCGGCTGATCAGCGCCGGCTTCAGCCTTGAATAATTCCTCTTCGGTGAAGCCGAACATGGCCGCAAACATAGAATTTGGCCAGACGCGCAGGTATTTATTGAAGTCGGTCACTTTATCGTTATAACGGCCCCGTTCTACCGCGATCCGATTTTCTGTTCCTTCTAATTGCGTTTGCAGTCCCAAAAAGTTTTCATTGCTTTTCAATTCCGGATAAGCTTCGGCCACGGCAATCAAGCGGCCTAACGCGCCGTCCATTTGATTGGCCGCCGCAATTTGCTGATCGCGAGTCTGTGCCGCCGCCCACTGACTGCGGCTGTCGGTCACTTCCGTGAAAACAGTCAATTCCTGTTTGGTGATTCCTTTTACGGTTTCGACTAAATTCGGGATCAAATCTGCCCGGCGCTGGTATTGATTTTCCACCTGGCTCCAGGCATTTTGGACGTCGGCTTGTTTTTGGATCATGGTGTTATAGATGCCGACAAAAACGGCGATCAAAATCACCACGACAACCAAGATGATAATTAAGGCGAGAATTCCTTTGCTCATATTTTTGAAAAGTCTATAGTCTATGGTCTGCAGTCTATAGACATATTTTAAGGGAAATATTTATTAACGGTTTGATCTATAGACCATAGACTATAGACCATAGACTATTTAAGCTCTTTCAAATTCTCCAGAGACAGTTTTCCCGCCGCCAGAATCTGTTCCCGCGTCGCCGTAAACAAGTCAACGCTTTCCACTCTAGCCAGGCGCAACAAAGCCACCATAACATCGCCTAATTCGGATTTAGTATCTTCGGCGGCCCGACGCTCGTGGAGCTTCTGAGCGAGCAGCCCCACCTTGGCGGCTAAGATTAGAGCCAGATCCCGCACGTTGCGGGAGGTCACGCGCCCGGTTTCCTTTTCGATGAAACTAATCAAATCTTCCAAAGACCGGAGCGAATCGCGATCAGAAAATTTTAGCGACATCTGCAAACGCGAACTGACTCCGGGCACGTCGCTAAGCACCACCCACGCCCGCTTATCGTGTTTGTCCAGGACTAAAGGATTAGTCAGGGCTTCTGGGTTTTTGACGAACAGGAGCGTGGCATACTGGGAATTTTTCTTTTGCCGCCAAAAACTGTCATCAACTTTGAGCGCCTGAGCATATCGCCGCCGCAAGTCTGCTATTTTTTGGGGATTGAGGCCTTCAAAAAACAGAACTTGAGCCGCGATGAACTTCCCTTTCACCTTGCCGCCTGATTCTTTCATGAAGATTTCATCGCCCGGGCTGACTCGTTTATAAGGCGCAAACTGAAACTTCGAGAAACGACTTTCAATCGTCTTTTGCCCCGTTAAAATCTGGTCGATTACGCCTTTGGTAAAGACGGCCAGGTGTTGCATAATGGAAATCTACTTCTGTTAATTTTACCGAGATTACGGCATTTAGTCAAAAAACTTGTTTTCCCTCGATCACGGAAAACTAATACGGCAGTCCGCTCGACATTTTTCATTCATCAAATCACATCGACCCGGTCGAGGGATTAGCTGGGCTTGCTTAGGGTCGTAAGCCCCTTCAGACAGCAGGTTCAGATTCTCAAAACCTGCTTTTATTTTCAGACTATTTTTTCTTGCCTTTCCACCAGCTCCAGGAATCTCTCGGTCTTCATCTGTCGCTCCAGGGTGTAGGCAATAAAATCTCTCAGCACCCGGTGTAAAGTCGTCACCGCTGCTTGGGGCAAATTAGCCCACTGTCCGGGCCTTATTTGGCGATCAAGCAACAACCGAAAAAGCTTGATCACCTCAGGCGTGACCGGGATAGCTCCGGGGACCGTGCATTTTTCGCAAATAATTCCTCCCTGGGCGGAAGAAAATTTATTTTTTAGCAATGACAATGCCTGGCCGCAGCGAGCGCACTTAGCGACCTCCGGCCTAAACCCTAGCAAAGAAAGCATCTGCAATTCGACATTGTCCAGGAAGAGCCGCGAGTAACGCCGCTCTCCCGCAGGCGAGTCGTTCAGGATGGAAAAACTGAACTCTAAAAGACGATACAAGCGAGTATCCCGATGTCCTTCCTCGGTCAGATAAAAGACCAGCTCGCAGATAAAGAAAGCCAAAGATGTTTTCTGTAAATTGGCAGACAAATCAGCAAAAATCTTTTTATTACGCGCGCTGGTGATCACATCCAGCTGCCGGCCGGTAGCAATCCCCAATTCAATCACGGCCATCATTTCCAGATGTCCAGCCAGTTTGCTTTTGATCCGTCGCACGCCTTTCGCCTTCAAACGTAAACGCCCTAGATTAGGCGTATAAACATCGAAAATCCGGTCCGCCTCGCCAATATTTTTACGGCGCAGGATGATCGCGTCCGTCTGATAAAGCTTATTCATAACATAATTATAGCATACCGGGACGCCATCTTTGACAATCAGACCATCCCTTGCTAAAATCCGTAATCACCCTAGCCGAGGAGGATCAAATGGGTCATTATAGTTTCACGATCAAGGGAGGCCAGGTAATTATTTTTGAGGAATGGTATCCCTGGGACGGAAAAGAAAGGTTGCTGTTTCGGCTGCGCCGACTGCCCTGCCGGCCCGATCACTTCCTGCTCTGGCACGGCTTAAACGACCCGCGCAATAAAATAGGGCTCGCGCCGGAATTACTGCCGTCAAACAGCGCCGAAGCGACGGCCCATTCTTTATTGTCCCTCTTAGGACAGACCGGAGTCACGCCCGATCAAATCCTGAGAATGTTCCCCGATTTCTACCAAATCAAGATTGATTGCCTCGACCTCTAAACACCGCCAGGTTCGTCCGGCGGTGTTCTCCTTATATTGACATTTTTCGCTTTTTTGCTATAGTTTTCCCAAACCTGAACATAGGAGGGCATCTATGAAGAAGCTGATGGAATCGATGCGGACTTATGCCGTAATCAGGCAAGGCCGGTTACAGCAAATAAAAATCTGCCACGAAGACCGTCTCTGGTTTTCCCTGGAACGAGCCAACAACCAATTCCTGTATACCGACTCGGCCGGACGCCAAAGGCTGATCCCCGATATCAGCGAAGTCGAACCCGAAGTCCTGATGACACCGATGGGAGTAAAACTTCGGGAGGCATTTGAACCCGGAGAAAAGACTCGGGCCGACCTGCACCGGATATTCGCCAACTGCCAAGTCTTGTCAGACCGACCGGAAGCCACGCCGGAATATTTCGATCCGGTCACCGCCCGCAACCTCAATCCGGAAAACTCTTGATCTGACACCGAGACCTCCACCCGCCCCCGCGAGTGGAGGTATTTTTTATCTTAAAAGGCACCCGACCGCGGGCGCCTTAATAAAATAATGGAGTTTCATTAATCTTCTATCCCCACGTAAAAATCTTCGCAAGTTTCATCGACATAGCATAATTCCAATTTGTCACCCCGAAATTCCGCCCGCTGCACCAGCCGGTTTTGCTTCAGCTCATCAACCAGCAGCAGTTTGGCTTCTTTTGTTTCATATACCTGCTGAAGCGAAGCGTAGCGCGCTTCAATCTGATCGTGCAAACGGCTGACCCGATAAGGCAGGCCCCAGGTCGTATATTTCACTACCAGATAAACGGTCAGGCACAGACCCGCCAAAACTGAGGCTATGACAATTAGGATTTTCGCGCCCCGGGACATTTTACCTTTTGATGTTTAAGTTCGTGATTCCTTCCTTCGTAAATTTTATTTCTTTTTCCAAGTCCGGCGAGATCCGATCAGCGGTCTTCGTCTCTAAAATTTCTTTCGC
>CALEFQ010000023.1 GCA_937877125.1 uncultured bacterium
CCATCGGTACTTTTCACTCTGTCTGTGCCCGGATTTTGCGACAAGAAATTGAAGGCCTTGGTTTCCGGCGCCAGTTCGTGATTTATGACGATTCGGACACCTTGTCCGCGATCAAAAAATGCTTGCTGAACCTCGAAATCGATCCCAAAGAATTCAATCCCCGGGCGATCCGAGAGCTGATTTCTTCCGCCAAAAACGATTTGATCTCGCCCGCGCAGTATGAAGCCGGAGCCGCCGGACTGATCCAGGAGACGGCCGCACGCGTCTATTTCCGTTACCAAAAATTTCTGAAAGATAATAACGCGCTGGATTTTGACGATTTATTGGCCAAAACCGTGGAATTATTTCAAAAATTCCCAGAATTGCTTGAAAAATACCGCCACCATTGGCGGTATGTGATGGTGGACGAGTACCAGGACACGAATAAGGCGCAGTATGTTTTCGTCAATCTCCTGGCGCAACAGCACCAGAACCTGTGCGTGGTGGGCGATGACTGGCAATCAATTTATAGCTGGCGGGGCGCCGACATCCGCAATATCCTGGAATTTGAAAAGGACTATCCGACCGCCAAGGTGGTGCTGTTGGAGCAAAACTATCGCTCGACCAAAAATATTTTGAGCGCCGCCCAGGAAGTGATCGCGGCCAACGTCAATAAAAAGGACAAGGCGCTCTGGACTGAGAACGGAGCGGGCGAAAAAGTCCGGCTCTACGAAGCGTCGGACGAGCGCGATGAAGCGCGATATATAATTGACCGGGTCAGGGAGTATCAGCGACAGGGGCACCCGAACCGTTCGATCGCGGTACTATATCGTACTAATGCTCAGTCGCGGGCTTTGGAAGAAGCTTTGCTCCGTTCGGCAATTCCGTACAATATAATCGGATCGCTGAAATTTTACGAACGAAAAGAGATCAAAGATGTTTTGGCTTATCTGCGTTTGGTAGCCAGCGGGTCGGATTTTATTTCGCTGGCCCGGATCATCAACGAACCCAGCCGCGGGGTCGGTGAAAAGACGCTGGCGCATCTGGACCGGCTGGCCGGGCAGATCGGCCTGATGCCGGCGCTAAAGAAAATGGCCGGTAGCGGCGCCGTCGCCGACGCGACGGGCGCCTTGCCTTGGCGCTTGCCGCCGCGCGCCAAATCCGGGCTGACCGATCTCCTTAGTTTATTAAGCCAGGCGCGGCGCTATCTGGCGGACCACACGGTCAGCGAATTGATTGACTTGGTAGCGGTATCCTCCGGTTATAAAAAAATGATTTTGGACGGCACCGAGGAAGGCGAGGCGCGCTGGGAAAACATTCAGGAGCTGAAGACCGTGGCCGGCAAATATGACGCGACGCGCGGGGCCGAGTCGCTCGAGAAATTTTTAGAAGAAGTGGCGCTGGTCCAGGATTTGGACCGCCTGGATGAATCGGCCGACGCCATCACCCTGATGACCGTCCATTCCGCCAAGGGGCTGGAATTTCCGATGGTTTTTATCGCCGGGATGGAGGAGGGCTTGTTTCCGCACGCGCGCAGTTACCTGGATCCGGCGGCCTTGGAGGAAGAGCGGCGCTTATGCTATGTCGGCATGACTCGGGCCAAGCAGCGGCTGTTTTTGACTTACGCTGTGTCGCGTCGACTTTACGGCGCGGTCCAATTTAATTTGCCTTCGCAGTTTTTGGAAATCACTAACTTGGAAAAAGAAAATTCGTTGGCGCCATCCGGTGCTACTACGCCCGCTTGGCACGGCGCGGAAGAGAAGTTTTTGGCGGCGGAAGGGGAAAACGAGGCGCGCCCCCGAAACAAAAGGCCGGTCAAGCTCGGTGGAATTTTGGACCAGATTATCGAAGAAAAGGGAGGAATGAAGTATGAAGAAACAGATGATTGAAAAAACCAAAATTTAAAGACGTAAAATTAAAAAGAAATTCAAAATCTAAAGCTTAAAACCGGCGCTCATCACCGGTTTTAAAATTTAAGCTTTGAACTTCTTTTGAATTTTACGTCTTTAAATTTTAGATTTTTAGAAAGCAATCAGGTATACCAGGAATACGTAGATGAAAATTGTCCCGAAGACCCAGAGCTCGCGGCTCCGCTTGTCCAGGATGATAAAAATTTCGGCGGCGCCGAAGCCGAGGGAAATCCAAAAAAGATCGGGGCGGCGCAGGATCAGCGGAAAAAGCATAATCGCGGCGAAAGCCATCAAGGCAATGACTAACTTGCCTTTTTTTTCGCCCCAAACTGTCAGGGCGGTGTAGGCGCCGCCGACTTTGTCGCCGGCGAAGTCTTTTAAATCTTTAACGCTGGCCAACAGGGTCGTGGCCACGAAAACCAGGAGGCTGACGGCGGGCGGCAGATTGACCAGGGAGTTGTTGGCGTTGAACATCAGGTAGCCGGCGGTAAACATCAGCGCGCCGGTGGCGCCCATGGCCAAGTTGGAGACAAAGAGCCATTTCTTGAGCCGCAGCGGCGGGGTGGAATAGAGGTAGCCGATGGCCAAGATAACCAGGAAAACAAAGAAGGTCTTGTAGCCCAAAACGAAGGAGCTGAAAAAGGTAATCAGTCCGGCGACAATAGCTAAATTTCTCATTTCCGCGACGGAAATAATTCCGCGCGGGATGGGGCGCTGGGGATTGGTGACGCGGTCGATGTCGGCGTCGGCAATGTCGTTCAGAAAGACCCCAAAGAGCCAGGAAAACAAAATGGCGCTACCGGCGGCGATTAGGGAAAGAATAAATTGGGGCGAAAAAATATCCGTGTTTTCCAGGCGGCTAAAGGCGAAAAAGGCGCCGGCGCCGAACAAGAAGATCTGGGTCAGCCAGCGGGTGGGGCGAATGGCGGTCAGAAGCGAACGAAATTTTTTCGGGGAAATCAGGCGATAGAAAATAAAAGATTGGATCAGCAGGAGCGGGATGAAAATCAGCGCGATCAAGAAACTGGAATAAACATTGGCGTCGGCGTAGGCGACTAGGAGAGAGTCCCGTGAATTCACTAGCCAGTCCAGAATTTCCAGGGTAGAAACTTCCCATACCCCTTTCTGCAGGGACAAAATAGCCATGGCCACCAGCGACACGATCGCGGTCAGCACGAAAACGACGGCGTAAAAAATCACGCCGGATAAAATGGCTTTCCAGATTTTCCTGGTCTTAAGGGCTACGAAAAAAACCATGGCGCCGATGAGCAGGATTAATTGGATTCGCGCCCCCCAGGTCAGGCTTAATTGGGAGGTGTCGATAAGAAAAGTAAAAAATTTTTCACCGACGTTGCTGGTATCAACCAGCAGGGCCGGGACGAACCATTTTTTATCAGAGAATAAATCAATCAGCGGCGGAATGAAAATGACCAGGAACCCGAGCAGGGAAAACGGTGCCAGTTTCTGAAGCGGCAGGCGGGTAAAGAGAAACAGCAAAATCATAAAGGCCAGAATGGCGTTGAGGTAAAATAATGGCGAGACTAGCAGGAGCGCGGTATAATTGGGAATATCAAAAATCGGGCTGGAAAAACCTTCCAAAAAAATCCGGATGATTACCAGGGCGGTGATGGTTGCCAGGAAACGGGGGAAAGTCAGGGGCACGGATTCGATTTTGGTGATGATTTTTTCGAGAATTGGTATCATTTTCATTCGCTAGGCTGATTTCCAATTTTAGCATGCTTTAAAAAGATGTCGAAGCAATTACGTGAACAAACACGACAAAAACTAGCGCAAAGCGATTTACGGCGACTGGCTTCGCTGGGGCAGAATTTCCTGGTCGATCAGAAGATTATTGACTCGGTTTGTCAAGTTGTGACGGAAACTAAGCCTGCCCAAATCCTGGAAATTGGCCCGGGGCTAGGCGCGGTAACTTTTCCGCTAACCCAAGCGGTAAAGGAGATAGTGGCGGTGGAGCTCGACCGCGGCTTGGCGGATCGCCTGGCTCGAATCGCGCCAACCAATGTCCGGTTAGTGAACGGAGATATTTTAAAGCAAAATTTGGCTAATTTTGGCTTAAATAAAGGGAAATATGTCGCCTTCGGCAGCCTTCCTTTTAATGTGGGAACGGCGATAATCCGGTTTCTGTTGGAAAGCCCGGTTCGGCCCCGTCTTATTTATGCCATTTTACAGCAGGAAGTCATAGATCGAATTTTGGCTAAGGATCAAGGAGAATCGGTCTTGTCGCTGGCGGTTAAATTTTACGGGCAGGCTGAATTCCGCCTGGCGATACCGGCGTCGGCGTATGAGCCGGTTCCTCAGGTAAAAACCGGCTTAGTTAGCCTAGATTGCGCGGCCGGATTGCGTTTTCCTGAGCTAGAAAAGCCATATTTTCGCTTGGTTAAGGCTGGTTTTGCCTCAAGACGCAAATTCCTAGCGTCTAATTTAACGGCCAAGCTTGGTGTTGAGAGGAAAATTGTCCAAAATGCCTTTATTAGAGCTAAAATTAAGCTAACCGCGCGAGCGGAAGAGCTTTCCTTCCTCAATTGGATTGACTTAGCGCGTTTTTTTTACGAGAGGAATTTGCCGGACGATATGTAGTGTTGAAACAGGTGAAAATTAGCAGTTACCCACAGTTGTCCCCTGGGCGTAAATACTTTATAATAAGGACGATTCTTACCGAAATAAAACCATGGTGAAGAAAGTTTGCCTAAGGCATTCTTCGCGAACAAATCATCACCTAGCTAGTTTAAACTTGGCTAGATGTTTGCAGTGGCGGGACAAGCACCCCCGTCTTTTTAATTGGTGTTTGGCTCTTTTCGTGTTGGCCTTGGTTGGATTGACTTTGGTTTGGCAGCAACCTTCGATTGCCAAAAAACTGGCCAGTACCGGCCTCGACGATTATTTCAAGGAAGATGTCTTGTCGTCGCAAAAAGATGATCGTGATCGGGACGGTTTGGCGGATGCGGTAGAGGCGGAATTAAAAACAGATCCCGATAAGCCGGATTCCGACGGTGACGGCTTGTTAGACGGCGAGGAAGTAAATACCTATAAAACAAATCCGCTGGCGATTGATACTGACGGCGACAAATATTCCGATGCCACCGAGGTGCTGACCGGACACGACCCGAATCGGGCTTCCAGCTCCTCGGAAATCGCGGGCAAGAAAACTGAAACCGGCTCGGCCAGCGCCGCCGAGAGCCTGGATGGCCTAAGCCAGTTGTTAAACGGCGAGGCCGGCTCCACCGAGATGTCACTGTCGGATTTAAATATCTCAAATTTATCTGATGTGGCCAGCGCCTTCGGGACCGGCAACGCCGCCAAAATTGAGGTGACTGATTCCGACCTGAAAATTTTTGAAGTGCCTGACAATGAAGCCAAAGCCAAAGTCGAAACCTATATCAACGAGATCGGGGAGCTGATGATGAACGTATTTCGCGAAGAATTCAATGATCCGGAAGGATCCAAATCCCTGTTGCAGAATGTGATTGCGGGGGGAGAGTTTGACAAGCTGGATCAGTCAATCAGAAAGGCCGGCACCTTCAGCGACGGGATCGTCAAAATCGCCGTCCCGGCTCCCGCCAAGGAATTTCACAAATTGCTTTTGAAAGTTTTCTTGGAGAGCCAGGCCCTGGGTGAAAATCTCCAGCAGGTCTATGGCGAAAACCTAACTAGTCTGCTGGTGCTGGATCAGTATACGCAGTTAGAGAACGATTTATCGGAATTTGTCCAGGCTTTCAATCAGCTTTCTTCCCGATTTGAATTAGGCTACTACTGGGAAGAGCTGGATGTCTCGTCTGATACCGTATCTGATTAATATCCCTCATGCTAAAGCTAATACAAAAAATAACGGTCTGTCTCCTGGCGGTTTTGCTGATTGCCGGGTTGGGTTTTAGCGCCCGACCGGCGGCGGCCATCTGGTCTAATGTGCCGATCGATATCAGTCGTGACGCCATCCAGGTTTTTGTCCACCAGGAAATTCACGATATTTTGCCGGATATGCTCAAACAATTAGCCATGCAGCGTTGGCAAAAAGCCGTGATGAAACTGGTGGCCAAAAAAGGCGGGTATATCTGGAATTACGGTGAATACCTTTACGGTTCCGGTAATAGCGCCGCCTCACAGTATTGGCGTGCCTTTTTACAAAACTGCGCCAATATTGATCCAACCATCAGTCTCCAGATCAAGGCCACGGCGGTGGACCAGACTACCCAATACGACTGGTGTCCGGTCCGGATCAATGTCCGCGGAGTAAATATCCAGGAAAACATTGATCTATCCGATAATTTTGGCTGGAGCGATTTCAAAGATGCGATTGATAACAATGGTTACAAGCAATATCTGCAACTGGCGAGCAATGTCCAGGAAGCTCGTGATGCGGCGGAAGAAACTGCATTCATGAAGGCAATGTCCAGCGGGATTAAACCGGCTGAGGAAGAATCGGTTGGAGATTGCTTAAAAAGTGCTGGAAATAATCCTACTGAAATCCAAAAATGCCAAAAAGTAAAAATCCCGGTGCAATCTTTTTTGGATATGTTGAACGCGGCGACCGGCGGGGTGGCGACGGCGACCGCTAATACCAAATCTCAAGTGGCTTCGGCCATTACTTATATGTTGCTGAATCAGGTGACGGACTGGGCGCTGGATAAGTTTGGCGGGAAGTACGGCGATTATTTCCAATAGTAGTTTCTTCGCATACCCGGCTTTTGGGCCGGGCCTAAAAAAGGGTGAAACAAAGATGTCCCTAATTGGGCAAAGGTTTTTGAAAATAGTTAAAAAGCAAGGTAGCTATCTCGCCTGGCTTTTTGTATATGATCCCCTTTTTGACAGGTTTTCACGCTGGATCCGACAATCCGTGGCAACGAAGTGGTTTAGGTCAGTTCTAGCTGTATCGGCGGGGTTTTGTTTATTCTCACTGACGGCACCTAAAACAGCCAATGCGATGTGGGGTTGGGTCGAAGAGGCTCTTGGCTATATGCTGTTGTTTTTTTATAGTTTGGCGGCCGAAATTCTTCGGTTGACCGGTTTAGTTTTTAATAAAGTCATAGAAAGCGACCTTTTCAATCAAATCATTACGGCACCGGCGGTTGAAATTGGCTGGACCACAACCCGTGATATTTGTAATATTGTTTTTATTTTGATTCTGCTGGGTATTGGGTTTGCTACTATTTTGCGGGTGCCGACTTACCATGTCAAAAAGTTGATCGTGCCGTTTATCGTGGCCTTGCTTTTGATCAATTTCAGCAAACTAATTTGCGGGGTGGTCACGGATTTTTGCCACGTGATTATGGCTTCTTTTGTTGCTGCCATCAACGGGGATAATTATTCTGGAGCGATTCTTGGTGCTGTCGGGGTTGGTTCATGGACCCGTCCGCCTGATGGATTTACAGGCGTCCTCATCCCTTTGGCAATAACTACTATATTCATGATTGCGTTGTCTTTCGCGCTGTTGTTGTTGGCGGCCTTATTGGTTTCTCGATGGATAACACTATTGGTTCTAACTATTTTTTCTCCTCTAGTCTATGCCGCCCAAATTCTTCCCACGACCAAGGGTTTTGCCAAAAAATGGTGGCAACAATTTCTGCAAACCGCTTTTTACGGACCCGCCGCGGTATTTATGGTTTATCTGGCAATTTCTATAGTTACTGAAATGTCTATGCGGCTTAGGACCGAGTTGGGAACGACCGGGGATACTTCCTCAGCCTCGCTCAACTGGGGAACTATGGTGGCTTTATTGATTGCCTGTATTTTGCTGTATAAAGCGGTGACATTTTCCAAAAACCTGGGAATTGCGGGGGCCGGCGCGGTCGTCGGTACGGCCGAGAAGTGGGGGAAGAAAGGCCTGGGTGCGGTTGGCGGAGGCTTAGGCGCGGTGACCGGGTTTAGTGCCTTGCGTTCCCGCCTGGGCACAGCTATGAAAACTAGAAAAGAGGCTAGAGATGCGGCAAGAAAAGAAACCGGCGAACGTTGGGGTGCGGCGTTGGGTCGTCGGACTTTGTTAGGCAGCGCGGCTCGTGAAAAGGCGCGTCAAAAGCAACAAGGCTTGTGGGCGGCCCGGGAGAAGCAAGTGGCGGAAAATATGCAGACGGGAGAAATGGATAATAAGAAATTAAATGACAAACTGGAAAATGGTTCTCGAGAAGAGCAATTAGCTGCGGGAACAGAGCTAGCCAAGCGCGGCGAATTGAACTCAACGGAATACAAGAGACTGAAAAATATGGGCGGAGTCAGTGCTACTGGGTTGGCTGGTCTTAAGGATGCCATGGTTAAACACAATCCTTATGCGACGCTAGAAGGGAAAGATGATGTTGAAAAGAGAGCGGAACTGGATAATATAATGAAAAAAGCTAATTTGAAAGACTTGAGTCCTACTGCTTTAACTGGGACAGGAAGCGATATGTTGCTAAAGTCAATGGCGGCGATACGCGGGAAAGACGCGGTGATTGACGCAGAAAAGAATCTAGGTACCGAGGCGGATAAGGGAAAACTAAAAGCAAGTGTCAAAGGAATTGCTGATGCTGGTGGTAGCGGAAAAGAATATGAAAATATCGCCCAAGCCAACTTGGCTATAAATAAACAATTGCCGTCCGGAGCGACACCCGCTCAATTAGCAATGCTGGCGGAAAAGGGTGATGCTAAAGATTTGGGCAGGACTATGAATACCGCTAGCCTAGCTCCTGGTAGCCAAGGAGCGCAGGCTTTTTATCAGGCAATAAGCCCGTCTAAACTTGGGCATATGGCGGAGAATATGAATTCGGCGGTCGTTGGCTCTAGGGTTCAAGAGTGGCAGCAAAGTAACTCCGGCAACCTTGCGGCGATCGATGCAGCACGACGTAATTTAGTCGTCGGCAGTTATCTGACGCCACCTCCGGCTCCGCCTCGGATCATTATTCCTTAAACTTCACTCATCGCCAGTAATTAAGAGAGTTTAATAATTTCCTTGTTTTGTGCAAATTCGCATGGACATATTTCATTTTTTGACAATTTGCCCGCCGGAAATAAAAGAATTGGCTCTCTCGGACAAGCCCGGGCAGATTATTATGGGTTTGGAGAGCAAGTATAATCTTAATTCTGAACAGGGTGATCGGCTGACTGATTTAACGCGTCAATTGCTTTTTGGATTAGTGCCGGTTGACAGTTTGTCGTCTCGGATTGGAAAAATACTGACTGGTGACGCCGCCAAAAGTTCCTCTTTGGAAAAAGATTTTCGGCAGGCTTTGATTATTCCTTATCAGAAATACTTGAAACAAACTGATGATCAAGTAACTCAGTTCAAGGCTAAGAATAATTTACCGGAAATAGTTGTCTTTAGCGCGCCACCTCCAGTCCCTTCTCCTAAAACTTCACTTTCTAGGATTTCTGGCAAGTCAGAAATAAAGCCAGGAGCTGCTTGGCAGAAGCAATCAGTTGCCAATCAATCACATTCAGTTCCGACTACCGCCGATATTCGTCCTTTCAAACGTAAGTTGCCGCCCCGACAGCCTGTTTCTCCCGCGACGCCTGTCAGGCCGTCCACTTTTTCTCCTCGGATAGAAGCCTCCTCGGTTTCGGATCAATTCCAACTGCGCACCGTCGATGATTTGATCAATGTCCCCGCGGCGACTTTGCAAAAAGAGCCCGATGACGAAAAAAAACTGGTCGGTCGCTTCAAACAGGAAATTCAGGATATCGCCAATCACTCCGGCGCCAAGCGGACCGAAATCGTGGCCGGCTGGAAAAAAAGCCAGATCTACCATACTTATATTGAGATGGGCAATGACAGCATCCAGCAAGGCAAGCCGATTGGCGATGTTATGGCTTTCCGCAAGGCCGCCGGAAAACCGTATCTGACGGAAAACCAGTTTCACGCCGTATCTGAAATTAGTAGATTGTTATTAAGGTGATAGCTGGCTAATATCAAATCATAAATAACCAATATCCAATGAAATTCAATCACCAAGGCGTAAATTATTTCCCAAATTGGTAATTTGAATTTTATTTGATATTTGTTATTGGATATTTAAAATTTCCTCATGCAGTATTCCGTCCCCCAATTTATCGACGTCCAGGACAAGATTATCGGTCCGATGACGATCACCCAGTTCCTTTATATACTCGCCGGCGCGGGCACGCTCTTTGTTTATTGGCTTTTGGCGCCGTCCATCCAGGTCTTCTTGATTCCGGCGGTTCCCACCCTGGGGCTATTCGCCGCGCTAGCTTTCGCTAAAGTCAACGGACGAAATTTCTCGGCGTTCCTGTGGTCGGCCATCCAATATGTCTTGCGGCCGAAAATTAGGCTGTGGCGCCGCGAGTTTCAGGTCCGGGAAGTGAAAACTGATCTGCGTTCTGGCAAAAAAGAGACAGCGGCGGAAGATGTTATCGGCAAGCGTGTGTCTACCAGCCG
>CALEFQ010000024.1 GCA_937877125.1 uncultured bacterium
TATGCCCGCCGCCGCCAAAAAGCTCCGCGATCCGGGAAACATCCACCGCCTTGAAACTTTCCGAACGCAACGACCCTTTTACTATATTATCACCGGTATCGGTTAACAACAAAGAAAATTTGGCTTCCGTCACGGCATTGATCAAATCCACGATGCCTTCCAGGTCTTGCGCCTCAACCCCCAGCTCCCTAAGATCCGACTGCTTAACCACCGAATACGCCATCTTGGTTTCCTCGTCCACCTGCACCCGATCCAATACCCGGCCCCAGAGTTTTAGAGCGGTAAGAGGCTTGACCCGGAAAATTTCTCTGGTAATCCGGGGGATCCGCGCTCCCCGGCGCATTAATTGGGAAGCGATATTGAGCACCTCCGCCGAAGTCGAGGCCACCTGGAAACTTTGCGTATCGCAGACAATCCCGGCCAATAACATATCAGCTAGAGTTTTATCAATCGTTACGCCTAATTCATTCAGAAGATGAAAAACTATTTCGGCGGTCGAGGTTTTGTCGTCTTCAACCAAGACCATCGTGCCGAAAGGTTTTTTTTGGGGATGATGGTCGATATTCACGATCGGCTTATCCAGCCGGCTCAACTCCCGGGGAAAACCGGTCCGGGGCAAATCCCCACAGTCAAGCGTCACGACCGCGTCGATTTCCTCCCAGGTTGGCTCACTGACGACTTTTTCCAGATCCGCCCAGAAAAAAAAACGCCGTGGCAAATCAGCGGGCAATAGGCGAATTACTTTTTTCCCGAAAGTTTCCAAGCCCCGGCCCAGCGCCAAGAGCGAAGAAATTCCGTCAACATCCGGCGAAACATGAGTCAGGAGCATCACCCGATCAGTTTGGGTTAGGAACTGGCTGACTTGCCGCCGCTTATTTGGTGTGGTCATCTTCTTGGTGAATTTCAGCCACCAGCTCCTCAATCCGCTGGACTTTATCACTGGTGGTGTCAATTTTAAAGAGAAGGCGGGGCGGGAATTTCATCGTCAGCCGCTGGTTCAAAAAAGACTGCAATTGGGAAATATTCTTATTCAGGCATTTCAAAACTTCCTGACGTTTCTCCGGCGGCACGACGCCGATCCAGACCAAAGCGTGGCGCAAATCCTCCGAAACCTTGACCTTGATAATACTCGGGAAGGCTCCCACCGGAAATTCCATCTCCCGGCTGAAAATAACCGCCAGTTCCCGGGCAATTAAATCTTGGATTTGGATAACACGACGTTTCATTATTTATCTTCACCTATTTTCTTTTTCCGAAGCTCTACCCGGAAAATTTCCACCAAATCGCCTTCCTGCACTTCCGAAATCCCCTCGACCCGCATCCCCGCTTCCTTGCCTTTGGAAACCTCGTCGACATTTTTCTTCTCGCATTGGAGCTCTTTCATTTGGCCGCGGGAGATTTCTTTCTTGTCCCGCAACAGCCGGACATATACATCGCCGATTCGCTCTATTTTTCCGGTCAAAACCTTGCCGCCAAAAATCATTTCTTTTTTGCCATGACGGAAAACTGCCAAAACCTTCAGGGTGGCCATTTTTATCTCGACTTCTTCCGGTTCAATCAATCCTTCCAGGGCGTTTTTGAGATCGTCGATCAGCTCGTAAATAATGCTATAAATCTTGATCTGAATGCCTTCTTTCTTGGCGGTCTCGGCGACCTGGCTGTCCGCCTTGACGTTGAACCCGACGACCACCGCCCGCGAGGCCTTAGCCATCATTACGTCAGTCTCGGAAATATCGCCGATCGCCTTATGTAAAATCTCGACGTAAACTTCCTGCGAATGTAGTTTTTCCAATGAAGACGAAATCGCTTCCAGGGTCCCCCCCACGTCGGCTTTCAGCACGACGTTTAGTTTTTTCATTTTCCCCTTAGTAATCGCGTCGGCCATTTCGGAAAGGCCAAAACGTCCGTAGCCGCGGCGACTTTTCAGTTCTTCCAGCTTGCGGCGCAATTCGCCTTCACCGCGCGCATCCTTTGGATTAGGATGGACTTCCATGATATCGCCGACATGCGGGACATTTTTCAGGCCGATCAAGCGGACCGGCGTCGCCGGGCCGGCTTCCTGAATCTCTTTCTGCTGGTAATCGCGCATAGCACGGACCTTGCCGTACGTCGTGCCGATGGAAAAATCATCGCCCAAATGCAGGGTGCCGGTCTGGACTAAGACCGTCGCGACCGCGCCGCTTTTTTCGGTTTTATCCGCCTCAATCACTGTTCCGACAGCGCGGCGCCGCGGATTTGCTTTCAGGTTCTGCATGTCGGCAACCAATAAGATCATTTCCAATAAATCGTCGATATTTATTTTTTTCTTGGCGGAGACTTCGACACAGACCGTATCGCCGCCCCATTCTTCCGTCAAAACTTCGTGGTCAGCCAGTTCTTTTTTCACCCGTTTGGTATCGGCGCCTTCCTTGTCGATTTTATTGATCGCGACAATAATCGGAACTTTCGCCGCCTTGGCATGATTAATAGCCTCGAGCGTCTGGGGCTTGACCCCGTCATCGGCCGCGACAACCAAAACCGCGATATCGGTCACATTAGTCCCCCGCGCGCGCATAGCCGTAAACGCCTCGTGTCCCGGCGTGTCCAAAAAAGTAATTTGACGATTTTTCTTCTCCACCTGGTACGCCCCAATATGCTGGGTAATGCCTCCCGCTTCTCCGGCAGTGACATTCGTCTCTCGGATCGCGTCCAGAAGAGAGGTTTTGCCGTGATCGACATGGCCCATGATGGTGACAATCGGCGCCCGGGTTTTCAAAGCGGCCTTGTCCGGCTCTTGCAATAACCGGCCCAAGCGCGCCCGGCGCTCTTCCTCTTCGTCTAAAACATTGTTCTGGTCACCCTTGGCCGCTTCGACTGAAAAGCCTAAATCTTCGGCAATGATCACGGCGGTTTCATAATCCAACTCCTCATTAATCGTGGCCATGATACCGTTGGACATCAAGGTCTTGACCACCTCGGTGACCGGCAATTCCAAAAGAGCGGCAAATTCTTTGACCGTGACCGCGCCAGCAAGTTTTACTTTTTTTTCATCCATGAAATCCCTAAGAAAATAAAAAAAGATTAATTAATCAGTTTCCCTGCCCCCTATTGTTTCGCTTTTTTCGCGTCTTGCGCCCGGCGCACAAAAATCATAATCATGACAAGCCCGAACAAAATCCAGAGAATGACGGCCACCACTTCAAGCAAGGCCCACCAATTCCAGTGATTGCCCCAGGCGATCAAGACGCCGATACCCCCGAAAACCGCCCAAGGAATCCAAGGCGGGACGACCTTTTTGTCAAAAAAAGCACCCAGCGTCTGCAGGATCGCGTAGCCGAATTTTTTCCCTGAACTCGAAGCCATAAAATGACTTGTTATCTTGCCATAGAAAAAGGATAGTAGCAAGAATATTCTACAATAAAAAAAGTCTGATGGCAAACACTTGACGAAAATTTAGAAATATCCAATAACCAATCTCAAATAAAATCAAAACTCAAATATTAAAATGACTCTGATTTGTGATTGGTAATTGTAATTTTATTTGATATTGGTTATTTGATATTGGTTATTTTCAGAACGCTCTTCCCTTGCCCACGATAACTTTTGCCGCTTTAGGGATCATTTCTATTCGTAAAGGCAACATATCGTATAAAACCCCGTCGGTGGCGATTTTGACCGTTTTAGGACCGGCAATTTTTATTTCCTGCGCCCAGAAAATACTGGCATTCGCCAGCCGCCCGTATTCACGGCGCGCCACCAGGCTGGCCTGGTTGATTATCTGCTCTGAATATGGCACCACGGTCAGCCGCAATTTTTTTTCGCGGTGGTCCGCCCGCTGCAAATCATCCGGTTCATTGTTTAGGTTGACCACCGTCAGATTAAACAGCGGGCTGGTAACCAGGTATTGATTATCAATTAAAATTTTCACCGCCTGGGGTTTGTATTTTTTTATTCGATGCTGGGCGGTAAAAGCAGAAATTTTTTCCAGCACTTGTTCTCGACGGGTCTTATGCTCCGCTTCAAAACCGACATCGACCGTGGTGATAAAAAATCTTTTATTGACGCGCCCGACATCAATCGTGGCGGTTTTCCGAGCCGCTAGTTCTTGGACCGAAACCGCCTCGCCGCGCAAGCCGAGACGCTTGGCAATATAATTAGGTTCGCCAAAGGGAATGATCGCCAGCACGGTCTCGGTCGGATCCATCCCCGCCGCCAGGCCGGCATTCAACGCTTTGGTAAAAGTATAATCATTCCCAAAAACAACAATTGTCTTGGCGTGACGCGCCAAGCCAAGCTTCATGATTTCTTCCACGGTCCGAATCGGGGTGACTCGCTCACGTTCTCCCACAATCCCCAATTCCGTCAGCTTGTGCTCAATCGCCGCCAGTTGCCGCCGGAATCGACGCTCGCCAATGAATGAATCGTAAATATAATGATACATCAAAATCCCCAAACAGGGACGGCATTAATGCCGCCCCTGACTGCGTCATTATTTTTTTTCGGTCTTCACGGCGTCAACCGCCTCGCCCTGCTCGGTTGACATGGAACATTGGCCGGAAAAAATCGCTCCGGCAGTAATGGACAAAACGCCGGTCTTGATATCCCCGGCCACGCGCGCCGTTTCCAGCAATTCCAGCTTGGTCTTGACGTCGATGTTGCCATTGACACGACCGGCAATAGTGGCATTATCGGCGAACACATCCGCCTCCACCGAAGCCCGCTCCCCGATAATTAAATTCTTATTGGTTTTAACCGTGCCGGAAACCGTGCCATCAATACGGACGTTCTCATCACTGGAAAAATCGCCTTCCAATTTAACGGAATGACCGACGACCGTCTCGCCCACGGGACCAGCCGCACTATTCGAAGTAAATCCTTCCTCCTTGCGTTGAAACATAGCCATGTTTTTAAAAAGAATATTAAGATATTAAGTTATTAAGATATTAAGAAAATCACACGTCTTAAAATTCTAATATCTTAATATATTATTTGTTAGCCCGGCGTAGCGCTTCTATCTCTTCCCCCGTTAAATGCTGTTTTGATTGACCGTGTTCAATCGCCTTGGCGTAAACCTGGGTGCCGGAACGAGAATGCAGACTGGAAAGAACCAAACCGTTATCCTCGGCGTCCAACAGCGCGATTGAAAAACTGAAGGTGCCGCCGGTGTCGCCGTAAGGATTATAAAAATACGT
>CALEFQ010000025.1 GCA_937877125.1 uncultured bacterium
TTAAACCGAAAAACCGCCGGCTTTAGCCGGCGTGTGCGTTTGAAAGCGTAGCTCGTGTTAAACTAAAATCACCTCTCGAAAAAAGAAAGGAGGTGATTTTTAGTGTCAAACGGACGATTATACAACCTGAGTCATTGTACCTATCACTGCGAATACCATATAGTTTGGACACCACGGTATCGCGGGAGGGTACTGTCTGACAAATATACTAAAGCAGAGCTGAAACGAATCTTCAAGCAGATTTCGAAATGGAAGGGTTTTGTGTTGTTGGCTTGGCACATTGGAGATGAACACATTCATCTTTTTCTGGTAATTCCGCCCAAGTTTTCGGTTTCGTACGCCGTGGCGATACTGAAGGCCAAATCTTCAATGTGGATCAAGAAGAAGATTCGGAAGTTTCCCCGAGGGAATTTGTGGTGCCGAGGTTACTTTGTTTCGACTGTGGGGATTCAGGAAATGGCCATGCGTCGATATATTTCCAATCAAGACCATCACCGTGTCGAACTACAGCAATTTGCCCTAATGCGATAGCCCGTCTGACGGGCAAGATAGAAACCACCGGCTCTCGCCGGTGGTTTTCATTCAGGTTATTTTTGAGCTATCTTGTATTCTCTAACGCACCTTCTGCACACTTTTAGTAGGCACGGTCAAGGCTGTATTTGAAACGTGTTTTTGTAATTTTTCTTCTAGATATTGACCCGGGGTTTTACCGCCGAGTGACATATGCGATCTTTTTGTATTATACTCTAGTTCCCATTGACGGAGCAACCGTTTAAGGTGATGAATTGAAACAAATTGATTGATACCATAAAATTCTTGTCCGTCAGTGCGATGACTTCGTTCTACTTTGCCATTTTCTTCTGGGTGCCGCACTTTGGTTTTGCGGTGGCTGATACCGAGATCTTCAAGATGCCAGCTGAAGGTCTCGGAAAATTCACTACCATTATCGGTTTGGACTTGCTTGATGGCAAAGGAGAGTGCTGTTTTCACCTGATTAATGAAGTCAGCTGCGTTGGCAACCGTATTATGGTCATAGATTCGGAGAACTCTAAATCTTGTACAGTCATCGATAGCCGTGAATTGGTAATAGCGCTTGCTTGAAAAGGCTAGATTATCCAGGAATTTCACATCAATTTGAACTCGATCACCCGGATAGCCTTATTGTACTGCTGAGGGTAACGTTGCCAATTCTTTTTGTACTTAAGACGGTTTAATCCGTGTTCTTTGTATAGTCGCCAAATTGTCTGTGATGAAACAAACCACTTGTATTTTTGCCGAATGTAAAAGGACATTCGATCTGGTCCGTATTTTCGCTGGAGTCTAATTTGGATAATAGTATCTCTCATTTCTTTAGGAACCAGCGTTTTTTCTTATGGGGACGGCTAGATTTATTCTTAAGTCCTTCTGTTCCGAGGCTCATATACCGGTGATACCAGAGATAAAATGTTCCTCGGGAGATACCGAAATAACGACAAGTCAATGCGACCTTCTTGGTTACCTGTTCGTTTTAACTCATATGCGGTTGACATGCCGTGACAGACTGTTATAATCCTATAATTTGAGAAATTAAAATAATCTATGCCTGCAACTGCTAAAACGATTCGCGCTTTCTACGATAACCGGAACGATAGCCAGATTAAGTCAGGCGCTTTAGTTTTTAAGCGGCGGCTGAATCATTTTACCCGTCTCTTGCCAGGGAAAAAAATTATCGATGCCGGCTGCGGTCCGGGTCATGATACCGATTATTTAACCCGTCGGGGATTCAATTGTTTGGGGATTGATTTTTCCCGGATAATGCTTAATTACGCCCGACGGCATTTTGCCGGCCGATTCCAGAAAAAGGACTTATTGACGCTTAGACTCAGGCGGAGTAGCGTTGATGGAATTTGGAGTTCCGCGGTTTTAATGCATTTTTCCCAGTCTCGGCAAGTCAAAATTCTAGAATCCTGGCACCGCTTCTTGCGCCCCGGTGGGATACTTGGTCTAATTGTCCCGAAAAAGACTCGCCGGCGCCGGCGAGCTAGGCAACTACGATTACCAGCTTATGATCCGGCCAGGCTACGAAATCAATTGACGGCCGCCGGTTTCTTGTCTGTATACGAAGAAAAATTTTCCTGCTTGGATAAGAAGTGGCTGTTTGTTTTGGCAAGAAAAATATTGTGACCTTTTTATAACCTATCTCGCAAAGGAGGCTAATATGCGTGATAACCAATATCCAGTACTGGGTCCAAATTGGACCATCAAAAGCAGTGGTGAAAAATTTCTGTTGTTTAACTTTCGACAGGGAATTTCCGAAGATCGCTACAGTATTTCGGCGCGCGTCTTTGATATATTGACGCAATGCGATGGGAGTAAGTCAATCGCCAGTCTAAACCAGCAGTTCGGAGTCGACACTGCCCAATATCTGGAATACCTGAACAGTCAGGACCAGATGACAGTGCGTTTTCTGGAAAAACCAATCGATGCTCGGACCTACGTGCCGCGGCGCCCCAATGGAAATTTTTTGGGTCGAGTGTTGTGGCATATCACCGGACAGTGCAATTGTGATTGCCGGCATTGCTACATGGCGACTCGTGATTGGGTTGATCTGCCGACTGACGATCTCTATGGTATCGTCGAACAGTTGAAGGCGATGAATGTTTATGCGGTGAGCCTGACTGGCGGAGAACCGTTTTGCCGCCCTGATCTGTTTGAAATTGTTCAGCGGCTGGATCGGGCCGAAATCAAAGTAGAGGGGATCTTCACCAATGGCACCTTGTTGACTAAGGAAATCTTGCAACGACTGGAAGCGATTCAGGAAATCCCGCTTTTTGTCAGTATTAACGGTCCCCGCGATGTTCCCCACGATTCCTTTATGGGAATAGATGGGGGATATGCCCTGACGATCAGAAATCTGCAGCAAGCGGTTGCTATGGTGGCACCGGGTGATGGTATCAGTCATTTCTACCACTTGGTCAAAAAACTAGGGATACGTCGTTGGCGCGTTAGTGTTCCGTTTATGGAAGGAAACTGGTTGGATAATCATGAAACCTTGAGCCTTTCTCTGGTCCAAGAGCTTGACGCCTACCGCCAAATTTTAGAGATGTGGCTGGCTGATGGTCGGCCAATGGAGCTGGAGTTAGGTCACGTCTTCCGCTACGTTAATGGACAACGAGTCTGTAATAATTATCAGACGGGCGATTATGTGTGTGACTATTTCAGGGAACGGATGGTTATCATGCCCAACGGCGAAGTTACTTCCTGTTCCCTTTTGGTCAATCCCCCTTATATTCTGGGCAATTTGACACGCCAGGCACTTGAAGAAATCTGGGAAAGCCCTGCCATGCGCCAGTGCAAAGATTTACGAGTTCGGGATGTCATGAAGCCTAAATGCCAAGAATGTCAGTTTTTGGGCCGATGCGGACTAGGGTGTCGGGCCAATGCGGTTCTTGACGGATTGAGTTATAGTGACATCGATGAATACACCTGCCACTTATACACAGAAGGAAAACATGATATGATCGATAAATTTCTGAACCAGGCCGGTCTAGGCTGGCGAGAGGTGGCGAACAATGACCAACCAGATTAATAGAAACTTTCCGCCTCTACTGATTGGGGCGATCATGGTTGACAGCGATCCGGTTACCGGCATTACAATGCGTTGTCTGGATGGTCGATTTCAGATTGTGACCATGGAATGTGAACACGGTTGTCCATTTGATGGTGAAATGCATATCAATGAATGCGCCCAATGGGTAATCGTACTGTCGGGCGAAGCGGTCGTCTGGCTGGGGGAAAAAGCTGAATTGCATGTTTTGCGACGAGGCGACACTATACTGATTCCTGCTGGTATGCCACATGGTGTCGAGTTAAAACCTGGCTATCGCGACCTGACGGTTTATGAGGGCTCTCGATATTCTACGGAAGGAGGTGGTAAAAGTGCGAACACGCAAATTTCCGCGCGTTGATGTCACACGGGAAATCAAGAAGGAAACCTTGATTATATCGGCGAAATCATTCATCAATCGCAACTGACGCTAGCGGACGTCATGCATTGGGTTCAGTAATCTCTGATTGCCGAACCCTTTTTCTTTTTATTTAATAATTTTTTCGAGCTCCGCCCGAGTCATCCCGGCGCGCACGGCCGGATCATATAACTGCGCGATCAAGGCCTTGTCCAGCTCGGAATAATTTTGAGTATCGGTCCACTCGATATAGAAAATGCTGTCCGAATATTTATCGGAATCCTGCATCAGGCCCAGTGACTGGGTTAATTCCTCCCGGATCAGGTGGTTTCGTTCAAGCTGGGTCGGCTTGTCGGTGGCGATGACGATATTGGCTTTAGTGATCTGGAAATTGCCGTCCCAGTTGACGTAGAAAAACCCCCAGTTGTCCGGCATAATGTGCGGCTCGTATTTCTTGAGCTCGTCGAGCGGGGCGAAGGTAATTTTGGCGTTGCCCTGGCTCGGCACGAGGCGGATCGTCATCCGGCCGTCGGTGATCTGTCCGATATCGCTGATTACTTGATTGAGCGTGGCGGTGTCCGTGGCGGTGGGGGATCCGGCGACTTCGAGCGTCATCGGCTCGCTCCATTTGCGGATATTTTCCGTCTGAGCGTAGAATTCCGTCCCGAGCGCGATTTCGTAAAAATATTCCCTAAACTGTTCGGGCGTATAAGCGGCGGCGGGAGTAGCCAGCGGGGTCGCCGTCGGGGTGACGGTAACCGCCGTCTCTTCTATGGTTCGACTCGTCTCGTCGGAAACGGGGCGGATACTACAGCCGGAGACCAGGAATAGCGCTCCGGATAAAACAAAAACCAGCCCTAATAATCTAAGTTTTGGTTTCATATTTTTTTAGCCTGTTACTTTTTTATTCGTTTTATTTTTCACGACCCAGAAGATAGAAAAAGTAATCAGTCCGGCGCCAATACCGATGGCGGCGTCAATAGCAATCCTTAGATAGGGCTCCCAGGGGCTTTGCTTGGCGGTCTCGCGTTCGGCCAAGGCTTTATTCAGTTGTTCCGCGATGTCCGGGCTCAAAGTTGCTTGTCCCCCAGGGCCGAACTCGATTTCTCCGACCGGCTGGGCGTCGGACGGCAGTCCGCCGTTGCCGACGGGCGGGATGGCGCTATCGAGCGAGCCGGTTGCCTCGGGAGCGAGTGTCTCGGGCGCGCTTTCTTCCGCCAGACTCATGGCGGGAATGGTAACGGCAAAAAGAGATAGGCAAAGCAGGGTGAGGAATAATTTAGGCATAAAATTAGCTTAATTTAGCCTTATTTTACCATGGCCGGGTAGAGAGGGCAAATTATTTGGCAGGCTGTCACGAATAGGGTATAATAGAGCCAGTCAGAAAAAGCTTATGAAACACAAATTTTCAATTGTTTATCTCTTCCTGGTGTTCGGGATTATTTTGCTTGGCTGGGGCGTGTTCGCGCGTCTCGGACAGGCGGTGCAGGTGGTGACGCCGGCCTTGTCTCCCACCCCCACAATTACTCCCAATATCACGGCTGGCGCGGATAACACTTTACAGCTCCAGCATATGATTGCCTATCGCGTATTGCAATCTACTTGTGGGGCTGATGGATGTCACATTGACCCGGTCGGATCAGTGGAGACAGTCGGGAGATACCTGGGCGGGTTTGTGGTGTCATGGCGGAATTGCGATACCTGGCAATTTTCCGGCGCGTCTGCACCGTATACCATGACTTGCACAGATCCAAATACCGAAGGGCAGGGAAAATTCGTCTCCGCCTTCGGGATGCTAATCAGCACGGAAGCGGGAAAACTCCAACTACTGATACCACTGGCGGGAAAGGATATAGTAAGGAGAAGTATTCCTGGGGTTCAGGTTCCGGATGGTTGGGGTATTGATGAAAGGAAAATGATGTGGACAGCCTGGGATATTGTTAATCAAAATCCTGAGCCATCCCCAGATGATCCTTCAACGACTTATAGCTATACTTGGGCGGGTTATGTCGGCGGGGGATGTATTAATTCTCAAGAGGGCAAGTGTGGCCGCGTGGCGCTGGAGCATGTCTTTATTCTCTACCCGCAAGTAGGTATCAGTCCGAATTAATTTTTTATTATGTTCGCGAGTGCCAAGTACAAACTAGCGGCGTCAGCCTTCGTCCTCGGGGCGGTTTTATTAGCCGGTGGAATTTTTTGGACTTTTTCGCTGGCGATGAATCCGCCACCTAGCGACAAGACTCAAAACCTTGCCTTGGGTGAGTTGGTATATTTAAAAAACGGGCCGAATAAAGAATACATCGGTTCGTATCTCGGGACTTACGTGGTTTCTACCGGCGGGTGCAATCAGATGACTTCCAATAATGCGATTGACTGGAATTGCAATAGTTGGACCGTCCAAAACGGCTGGGGGGTTTTGTATAAAAATGTAAAAACACCTGACCAAAACGTACCCTATGTTGTCTCCGACGCCCACGCTTTGATACCGACCAGTAACAACCAGGGAAATAACAGTTTTCTTAATGCCAAGATTTATACTTCCAGGGTGGGTGAAGGGCATATTTGGGAAGCGGTCGGAACATACACTGGCCAAATAGGAGTGGAGCTGGTGCTATATAACTTAACGACGACCAACGGAACAGTATTTGAGGATTAGCTTGACAAAATAAGTTATTTGTAATATACTAGAAAGTTGACAATAACCTTTTTCCATAGGAGGTGTGTGATGAAAAAGGTATCAACGCTGGTTCTGATGTGTGTGCTTCTGCCGGTTTTGGCAGGAGCGGCGGATCTGATCGTGCCCGATCAGTATTCGCAGGTGTCAGCGGCTTTGGCAGTCGCCATTTCCGGCGACACGATCCTGGTGCGACCCGGGGAGTATACTGACACGGCGATCTGGAATGCTCGTGTGCCGATCAGAATTGCCGGTCTGGGTGATTCGCCCTCGGATGTCAAGTATCTGGTTCCGAGATCTGAAGCGGGTAGTGTCATAATTCTTAATTCCGGGTGCGCTCTAGAAAACATTCAGGTCGGAACGCAATATTCTGCGACCCTGATCAGTGTTCCCTGGAAAGCAGAAAACGTGACGATCCGCAATGTGGTGTGCGCGCCGATTACGAGTTGTGCGATATCCTTCAATGATGACACGACCGGGGAAATCTCCTATGTCACCATAATTGGTGGAAACAACGATCCCGGAGGTGTAAGTGCAGGGGCTAATTCTACAGTAGTCATTCGCCATTGTGTTATGCGGGATTTGTGGGTTGGAATTTCTGGACCGGAAGATTTGGTGGAGTCATGGAACCTTTTCTGGAATGTCGAGACGCCTATTTTTGGTTATCCACCTCCGGCACTTGATCCTTCTGACCTTATCGCTGACCCCATGCTCGACCCGGTCACGTTCGTCCCCGGCTACCAGTCTCTCGCGGTTGATTCCGGCGATCCCGGGTATTCTGACCCGGACGGCACGGCGGTTGACCGCGGCGCGGTCTACCGGAGTCAGGTCCTCTACACCCTTGAGTTCCTCGCGGATCCCAAGGATGAGGTCAAGATCGGACTGCCCCGTCGCCAAGGACTTCCGGCACGGATGTTCCATGCGGGCGATCGTTTCGTCCTCGGTTCTCGGCTGGTGAAGACGGAAAATCCGCCCCACCTGACTGCTGATCCGACGGTGGTCTACCTGGCCCTGGAGTGCTACGGCACTTTCTACTGGGCGCCGAGCTGGACGACCGAGGTTGACTCGCGCAATGTGGCGATCTCCGACGGCTACGACGAGCAGACGACAGTCTTTGACTTCATCTGGCCCGTTGTCTCGGGATCAGCGAACGGTCTGCATCTCTGGGCGACGTCCATCACCTCCGCCGGATGGGTTGGACCGGTAGCTTGCCTCGAATTCGGCTACGAGTGAGGCGGCGATGAAAAGCCGGGACTTGGCACAGAGAAATCTACCGCTACTTATTCTTAGGGAATCATTCCCTAACGCAAAAAGGCGCTTGATCATGTTACCTGCTTCAACAGGTATCTCGATTGATTCAGAAACCCACAGTTTCTGCTTCAGTCGAACGATCAGGGCGCCTTTTCTCTTGGCCTCAAAAAAGAGGCAAGCGAGAGTATAGCAAATAAATATATTCGTGTCACGGGAGTTATCCACAAAAGAGTCCGAAGAATGAACAACGCTTTTTACCTGTCTTTAATGTTCTTTGAGTAAATGGTTTCGGGTAATTCCCATTTTTTTATTAAAATGTCAACAACCTCATCAGCACCGGAATTGCCAATCGATTCTATTAGTTTTACTTGTTTTGAGCTTTCTGGTATCAAGGTGGTGAGATCATCGAAATCCCGAGAAAATCTATTGCTTAGTCTTTTATTGCCGGCGACGATCTTGGCATATTCATTTATTTCCGCAAGCGCATCTTTCTCGGTCATGCTCCTTAGGTTATTATTAACCTTGACGTAATTATCCCATATTAAATAATTGGGGGCACAATCGTTTTTAAACAAAATATCCAACAGCGCTATTTGGCTTAGATTTAAGGGTAACAAAAATGAGGTTGGAATATTTAGTGAAAAAGATTCAAATGTAGAAGAAACTCCCGCGGTTGTCAGCATGTGGGAAGATTGGCTGAGCTCTTGGATAAATTTTTCTTCCACCAATGAGGCAAGGCGGACTTTTTTGTTGGTAACTTTATGCTTCAAATAGTTAATCGCTTGTGAGCCGCCAGTAAAAATGATCGCGTCAAAACGCTTTCCTTTCTTTAGCGCATTTAATCCTTTCGCGATTAGATCTAGGTAAGCATAAGGTAGGCTTTCTGATAAAGGGTATTTGGCACCCCCGATATGCATCATTGCATGATTTTTTTTACTTTTTTTTCGAGGCAGAGAACTAATTATACCAGAGACAATATGAATATTGTTTTGATTTGGGGGGATTTTGTTTTTTATTCCAGGAAAATTTATCCAGAATATTTCATCGGCTAAAAGATGGTCTGGCGGTATTTTTTCCCAGAACCAAGCGAGGACATCTAAAAATGCGCATGGAATCTGTAGTTTTTTGGCCGCCTTTATACAAAACCTATTTTGTGAGCCAATTACATGTGGGTTATCTAAGGTGCCTAGAAATTTTTCTATTTCTTCTTGGTTTCTCTCGTCCAAGACGACTTTTTTTACCAGGGTATCGGAAATTATTTCCAGGCAAAGGTTGCTGCCAACAAAAATAATATCGATGTCTTTTATTTTCCTGAAAAGACTTCTTAATATTGGTATAGCATTTCCTGTGGGGCCATACCCGAAGGGATTAGAAAATATTGCTATAGTCCTGATCATCTATTTGATTTGAGATCATGTCCTTGGTAATAAGTAAATTATTTCCATCAAACTTAGCTGCCGCCAGGATAAGCTTTCCAATTTTGGCAAAGGCAGTGTTTTTCCGGCTCTTGCTCATCTTTTCACCGTTTAAGGCAATTACCGTTGGAGTGAAGAGCATCTTGGGCCGCTTGGTTGTAGGTGAATACTTTTTGATAAGAGCTTCTCGAATCGCGAAATCCCCTTCACTGAAATGATCCCCGCCGCTTAATGTTATGTCAATTTTAAATATTTTAATTCTGGCTATCAGCATGGGCTTGTGATACCACCAGTATTGAAATTTTTCAAAATGATTTTTGACCATTGTTCCGCATCGAGCGCATTCCCATTGAATCAAATCATCCTTAACGACAGAGGTGTTTCCATGGGCGGTTCGGCATTTAGGGCATATAGCCCCAGCATATGAAAGTGGTGTTTCTAGAGTTTCTTTGCCGGAATATTCTTCGAATATTTTTAACTGATCTTTGGGGCTTTTGATCGTGGCTAGTAAAAGATCTTTACAGTACTGATTTGAAATCAATTCGGAGTTTCGTACAAACCGAAGCGAAATTTTCGGAAACCTGTTTTTTATTTTGCTCAAACTTTTTTCTATTATAGGCTGCCAATGATCAACGGTAGACTGGCAGCACCCATTTTCATCCGGTGTAAACTGCAACGAGGTATTCTGGGGGTAGATATTAAAAGGATATTTTCTATAATCGGGACCGGCGAGAGCATCTTGCTCCCAGTCATTAATCGATATGACAAACTGTAGCTTGGGCCCTTTCCCTGAATCTTCTAGAATTTTGCAAAGTAAATAAGGGTAGACTATTAAGGCAATGGCATTTCCGGCATGAAAACCATAGGGTCGTATGCCAATATGGATAATCTCATTTCCGACGATTTCATCACTTAATCTTTTAAGGCCCCTTAAGTATAGATAGGGTTTCATATAGTTAAATTTTCGAGAAGAATAAATATTTTCTGTACATGTAGGATTTAATAATTCTCTTGGTTGAATTTGGATCGTCTGCTAGGTCACAAAAATAAGTAGAAGCATCTGACAGAGTGGCAAACCTAATCCACGAGTACAGTTGCTCGTTTTTACGCCATTGGTAAGAAGCCGCTGAATTGTAACCCGCCAAAAAAGAATCAAATACTTGTGGATTTGGTTTGCTCGCTCCGTCAGGGAACGACCATTCTACTATTGCCAAGGCTAGGTCTTTTATGATGGGACCAATACAGCTCCAGTCGAAATCAATGATTCCGATGAATTCATCGTTGGTATCAAAAAAAACATTGCTGGATCGGTAATCATTGTGAATAAAACCTTTTATTTCATGGTGTCCTTGAGCGAACGAAATAGCTTCTTTGACTTGTTCGATAAATGCTTTCCCTCCTTCGAATTGCTTAGCAAAAACAGCTGATAGTGCGATCGCTCTTTCCAGTTCAGAAAAAACATTCCGCGTACGGGGCGAGGTTGATACAAAGCCGGATGCTGTTCGACTAATGCGACCAAGTCCTTTACCTGCATTATAGGCTTGGGTTAGAGTTGGGGGATGATCTTGGTCGAGTTCTATGTGATGTCCCTCTAAAAAATCAAATAAAACAGAGACTTGGCCATCGATTAGGGTGTAAAAATTACCAGTTTTAGTTTTAAGCCATTTAGGAACCGGGATTCCGCCTTCCGCCAGGTGGTTAACTGCTTCGTATTCGAATTTTATATCTGCTGCCGGCAGTCGCTTACTGATTCGGAGAATTTTTTTGTCTTTCCGCCCAATTACTAAAACTATATTATCGTTAGATTCTCGAAGAAGCTTTATCGGGGATGTTTCGACCAGATTATAATTTTCCAATTGTTGAATGGTTTTCATGGTTAACTTGTTAATTTGTTCCAAAGATCAGTGGTTAAACTAGACCAGGCGGTGAATGTTGGATGATTTTTTTTAGCCTTGATTTTTTTCGAATATAATTTTAGGTATTGCGGTCCCAGTATTTCCCAACTGAAATTTTTGGCGTGTTTATATCCGCCGTCGATGATTTTCTTTCGCAATTTATTGTCAGAAATAACTTTTGAAATTTTCTCTGCCAGCTCATTATAATTACCAGATTCGAACAGAATGCCACTGTGGCCATCTTTTACATATTCCGGAATACCGCCGACTCTGCTGGCGATTACCGGGCATCCGGCTGCCTGGGCTTCTACATTGACTAGCCCTCCACCTTCGGATAAAGACGGAACTACTGTAGCAACCGATCCTTTCAATAGTGCTATCCCTCTTTTAAGTCCAACCGTACCGGTAAAAATAACCCTGTCATTTAGACCATATTTATTAACTAATGTCATTAATGATTGTTTTTCTTGGCCTGCGCCAGAAATGACTAAATATAAATCTGGAAATCGGTCCTTAATCAAATTATAGGCCTTGATAAGTATATCGATGCCTTTAGATGGATCCAGTCTTCTTAGAGAGACTATATATTTATCCTTAATTTTTTCGGGCCGAGTCTGGTTGATAGTTGAAAAATCAATACCGGCGTATAAAGCCCCGACTTTTTTAATTTCTGGTAACAGGGCTTGTAAATCACGGCTTAAATATTTAGATACGCAATTCACGTCATCAGATTGCTTCAGGACATCGGGAATAAATTTTTTTCCTTCATTCCAGACTAATCCCGGCAGGGGATCGTACTTGTCTGGTATCTCGCCACCGGCGATTGTCGACACAACCGGAACTCCCCACAGTCTTCCCAGCATTAAGCCGATAAGTGGAAGAGGCCGTCGAGCACCGATAATGTGAATAATATCTGCTTTTATTCTGGAATTATTTTTCCGTAACCATTTAATTATTTCGAAAAATTCTTCCTTTTTTCTGGCGCTGATAACTCGATGCACCTCTAATCCTTGATAATAATCATGGTCCGGAAGGGTAGAGGGCCACCTTTTGGTTAATACAATTGGGGTAATATCCCGACTGCGACAAAATTGCGATAATTCAGTTATCATGGTTTCTATACCCCCGACATGGGGATGGTACAGGGAAGCAATAAAAAGAATTTTCTTCATAATTTAGACAATTTGTAAACCAGTTGGCCGCCTAAAATGCTTTTACATTCATTTCCGGTCTGATAATTTATGATTTGCTTCTTGACAATCCTAAGCCCTGCCGATTTTAGTAATTCATTCATTTCGAATGGACTGAAAATATGTACTTCCGTTTTAACTATCTCTTCTTTTGTCTTAAATTCTAATTCAAAATCGCCGTTGGAACTATTTGGTTCGATAGTATCCCTGAACACATTTTTCGCTACACTGGGCAAACCGTATTGGAGTGTATTATATCTATTGTTGACATCAAGATAGATAAATCCGCCTGGCATCGCCAGTTTTTTTATGTTTTTAATTGCAATTTTTCTTTTTTCGGGAGTCGTAATATGTCCCAGAACGTTCCACAAACAAGTTACTATGTCAAATCTTTGTGTTAATTCGAATGCCTCATCGGAGATATCGCGACAGACTACTGATACCCCGGGAAGTTTTTCTAACAGTGATATCATGCCGGGGCTATTATCAACTAATGTGAGGTTAGATACCTTAATCGATTTGGCAATTTCGGTGGATCTTTTGCCGTCACCAGATCCGATATCGATCATCCTTTCTGCTTCCTTTGTCTCGCGAGTAATAAAGCGGTTAATGGCTGATAAATAAGCGTTCTTTGTTGACGCGTAGCTTGCATAGGATTGGGCAATTTTCGTGAAAAACAGCCGGGATGTATACATGGGTTTAACCATTTAAAATCCGCTTTATTTTTCCGGTTATGTATTTCACCTGCGTATCTGTCATTTGATAATAGATGGGGAGGGCCAGTATCCTCTTTGATACATCTTCCGTATTTTTGTAATCTTTTGCTCGGCAATATTTATACATTGGAAATTTATATATGGGGTGAAAGTAATTAATACTAGAACTGACACCTGACCTGGCAAGGGTTTTGTGCACTAAATCTCTTAGGGAAGATTTACTAAAAAGGACAAAATATATGAACCAACTTCGTTTGCAGTGGTTGAGATTATTCGGTGTTATAATGTCGGCAATTCCCTTGAGGCAAGAAGTATATTTTTGCGCTATTTGGTTTCTTTTTTTTAGCATTTGGTCAAGAGATTTGAGTTGGGCTCGGCCGAAGGCAGCTTGCATTTCAGTAATCCTAAAATTGAAGCCCAGAATTACATTATTTATCCAGCGTTTCTTTGTTGATCTTCCTTGGTCTCTCAGCGAATAACACTTTTGAGCAAGTAACGGATTGTTGGTGGTAATCATTCCGCCTTCGCCGCCGGTGGTAAGTTGTTTATTTTCATGAAAACCATAAACGGAAATATCTCCCAATTCAGTAACCCTAAATGTGTTATCTGGTTGTCCGATAGCTTCGCACGCGTCTTCGATTATCTGTAACCTGTATTTCTCCTTCAATTTTTTAATCGCATTTGTATAGACCGGTAACCCAAATATGTGAGCCAATAAAATACCCCTGGTCTTTCCGTTTATTTTTTTTTCTATTTTGGAAACATCAATATTTAAAGTCAAGGGGTCGATATCGACAAATACTGGTCTGGCTCCTTCGAGCAACACGGCGTTTGCTGTTGCGATGTAGCTAAAAGGGGTAGTTATAATTTCGTCTCCCTTTTTCCACCCTAGTGCCCGAACGGCCAAATGTAGCCCACTTGTTCCGCTATTAACCGCGATGGCATATTTTTGCTTAGTATAGGCGGAAAATTCACATTCGAATTTTTCAGTTTCCTTGCCCCGGCTCAATTTCCCATATTTTAAAACGCGCGAAACCGCCCTGGTTTCCATTTTACCTATATATGGCTTAAACAGTGGGATTATCATTTTACTTATGCAAACATTTTATTTAGAACCTGGCAGGCTTCAGTCAAATCGGCAACGCGCAAATGGGTATGATAATTCAGCCAATAATCTTTATTATGAGCCTGGCCGAATATTATTATTGGCTTATTCATTTGATATGCAAAAAACACCTCCATCGAGGTGCCGATCATGCTGCAATTATCGATGGTATCATTTACTAATATAATATTCGCTTCTTTAATGTCATTAAGATCGCGAATGACCGCTGCACGCGGATCGGTGAAAGTTTCTTTTTTTTCTCGTCCCCGCATGGCGTGAGTAATGTCAAATTTTTCAGACAGGATCTTAATTGCCCTTTTTCTCCATCCTAGCGATATTTTTCTCGACACACCCCTCATTGGTCCGCATAAAAAAACTTTCTTTTTCATAAAATTATTTTTGAGTGATATTAAAACTCTTTTGTCGATACTAGGATAAGCCCGCCAAATAGAACTTCGATTTGGCGGGCAAAAGTACAGAAGGAGAGGGAGTTTTGTCGATCTTATTCCTGGCGGTTTAGGTAATCGGACAAGCTCCCGTACTCGATGTTGATCCTTAGGTCTTTCAAGACCCATAATTTTTCGGCGACAGAATCAATGAACTCGCTGTCGTGGGTTATAGCCAATACCGTACCAGAATATTTCTGGATTGCCTCAACTATTGCTTCCCAGGTTGGTGGGTCAACATGATTTGTCGGTTCATCTAGTATAAGGAATTCTGGTTCTTGTGCAAATGTTAGTGCTAGTTTAAAGCGAGCCTGTTGACCTCCACTCAGCACCCTTAGGGCCTGCTTTACCAGAGGGGCCTTTATTCCGTATTGTGCTAAACATGCACGGCATCGATTTTCTGGCCAGTTGAGAGTATTCTGGAATACGTCGAGGGCAGATCTTTCGGAGTCTAATCCCGCAAGGTGATCTTGGGTCATAAACTGCCACTTGATATTAACGCCGATTCGAGTCGTACCTTTCTGGGGGGCCAATTCTCCGGTAATAAGCTTAACCAAAGTAGATTTGCCGGATCCATTAGGACCAAACAGGACCACTTTTTCTCCGAAACCGAGTTCAGCCGTCGCACCATTAAAGACCTGTTTTGTCCCGTAGGCAAAGCTCATGTGATCAACTGAAACAATTAGTTTGCCTTTCTTCTGCTCGATATCAGGGGAAAGTTTCACTTTTGGCTTTTCTGGTTCAGCCGATGGCTTGTGACCGTGGCTTTCCTTCAGTTTTTGGAGTCGGCGCTTGGCTTGCTGGTAAGTTGATGCTGTGTCAGAATTTCTTTTGGCACGCATCTTCATCATCTCAACCGTTTGCCGCAAACGTTTTATTGTTTTTTCTTCTGTCATCCAATTGCGCGCACGTCCGGATACTTGGCGTTCTTTTTCTGCCAAGTATTCTTCATACTTCATTGAATAGACGGTAATTACCCCATCTTCCAGCTCTAAGACGGTATCAGAAAGCTGATCGATGAAGTATTGGTCGTGTGACACGAACACTAAACCGCCATGGAATCGAGAGAGACTATCAATCAGCCAGTTGATTGTTTCGTAATCAAGATGATTTTCTGGCTCATCCATGGCTATGAACATTGATTCGCTCGCGAGGCCGGCAACAATTTCCAGTTTCTTTTTTTCCCCTCCAGAGAGGTTGGCACACTTAATCGTCTTTAGCCTTTGTCCATCTTTGCCGAAGTCGAAACCGGATTGATTGAGGAGCCGAATTGCTTTGTTGAGGGAGTGTACGTGGCGAGACAGGAAATTATATGGGGTTTCATCATCACTGCCTGAGAAATCTTGTGCTATGTAAGCACATCCATTGTCTAAACCGAACACCTCTCCACCGTCCGCACTGAGGTTTCCGGTGACAATTCGGAGCAACGATGTTTTTCCGCTGCCGTTTTCGCCGATTAGGGCCAGTCGCTTACCCTCGGTCAATGTGAAATTCGCTCCAGACAGCACTGTTTTGCCGTTGAAGGACTTTCGTATTCCCTTTGCCGCAATGCTTCGCATAGTATTACTCCTTTCCATTCTATCTGAATGGTGTATTGTTGTTAAGGTACTAACCCAATAAACTAAATTCCAGTGCCAGGTCAGCTGATTTTAACAGGGATTTGTATTTTTGTAAAGCTGATACTGGGTCTTATTTTACTAGCTAGAGGAATGCTTCGGTATCCTGGCGAAGCTTCATTTTACTTATCAAGCATCTAAATTAAATCTTATGTCCTCTCACGGCACTTTCGCTATCGCCATCAATTGCATGGACGGCCGCACCCAACTTACGGTTAATACACATTGCGGTGGCGGATGTGCTGCTAGCGCATACAATTCGTTAGGGGACATCAATGCCATCGATTCAAATCACTGCGTGTGGGTAAAAGCCATGTTTGATCTTTGGATCAAGGGGGAAGAGTTTTAAATAACAGGCTGGAAAAGCAATTGCTTTCCAGCCTGTTTCCTTTTTTGGAGAACCGTTATATTATATATTTGATACTAAATAAATTTACCTAATCTTATGATAAGATACTCTCTTAATCCCGGAGACTTGGTTGGAGTGATTGCGCCTTCGAGTTCCGTCCGAAGAATAAATAGTGATATTCAGGCCGGTATCAATTATCTAAAAAAAGCGGGTTTTCGGGTAAAAACCGGTCAGCATTGGCAGGAAAAGTTTTATTATTCCGCGGGCCAAGTCGAACATCGTTTGAAGGACTTGGAGACGATGTTTGCGGATCCTACGGTTAAGGCAATTATTTGCGCCACGGGTGGTTCTAGCGCCAATCAGCTTCTGTCAAAAATTGATTATAGCCTAATTAAAAAAAACCCAAAGATATTTTTGGGTTTTAGTGATATTACGGTTCTCTTGTTGGCGTTTTGGGCCAAATCGGGATTGCCGACGTTTCATGGCCCGACGGTGTATGAATTAGCCAAATTGACCGATTCTTCTCGCCGACAGTTATTCGATCTGTTGTCGGGGCGAATCACTCGGTGCGATTTTCCAAAAGAAATGAAAGTATTGCGTCAGGGTCGCGCTCGGGGAAAATTTTTAGGTGGAAATATCACGCTCATCAATAGTCTCCTGGGAACATCTTTTTTACCGACACTGGTTGGTAAAATCCTTTTTTGGGAAGATGTCGGTCTGTCTCCGGCGGATATTGACTTCAAATTAAATGAATTAAAATTATCAGGAGCGTTTTCTCGGATTACGGGCATGGTCATTGGCCATCTTTCACATTGCGTAGATAAAAAATACCCGGAGGATAATCGCCCCATCAGGGATATTGTTCTCGAGGTGACGGCCGGATCAAAATTTCCGATCATCCAAGTTGATTATTTCGGGCATGATATAAATAACTTCTATACCTTTCCCGAGGGAGGCACTGCGACGCTGGATACCGCCTCAAAAATTTTTTCCGTATCGGTAAAATAAACCCGCTCGATCTTTTGTTGGAATTATGCATAGCTAATACTGCAGTTGCCCATAAGAAATCCCCCCGTCGCCGGGCGGAATTTTTTTATTGATCAAAACGCCGCGCCGAATCAGGTAAGTGGTGATGACGCGATTGTAGGCCACGCCGCCGCTAAAAACCACGGGCAGATTCGGTCCGGCGCGGCGCGCCAATTGATAAAACCCGGCGGCAAGATAGTTCTGGACAATCATAGCCAATTGGCGGTGATCTTTTTTTAGATGGGCTAGCAGATACCGGAAAAGCGGCGTGGTCGCTAAAATAAAACGACGCGTGTCGCCGTAGGGCGACGGCATGATGACGGGCGGAAAATATTGCCGGGTCGGTCGGGCGGCGGCTTCCAGTCTCAAGGCCGGCTCGCCTTCATAAGTGCGTTCGCGGCAGAGATCGAGGAGCGCGGCGGCGGCGTCGAAAATCCGCCCCGTGCTGGTGGTCGGGACGGTATTTAGTCCGCGGTGTAGCTGGCCGATCAGCAGATTAAACTCATTGCGGAGGTAATAGCGTTTCATCAAGCGCCACAAATCACTCTCCGTCATGAAATGCGACAGGATGGCCAGGGGCAAGCGGGGAATATCGCGCGCCGCCCGGTCGCCGCCGATGAGCGTTTGTTCTTCCAGGGAGGCGAGCCGGCGGTAAATCAGGCTAGGTTTCCTTTTGACGTAAAAAACTTCGCCGCCCCAGATCTTGCCGTCGTCGCCGTAGCCGGCGCCGTCGGCGGCGATTCCGATAAACTCATCAAGATTATGTTCCGCGGCGACCGATAAGACATGGGACAGGTGATGCGGGACGCGCGTCAGGGGAATTTTTCGCTTTTTGACCAGGCTAATCGCGTATTTCGCGGTGGCGTAATCCGGGTGCCGGTCACCGCGCAGGGCGGACGGGGCCAGTTGATAAAAATCAAGCCACTGATCGAAGGTTTTTTGGAAATGCCGGATAGTCGCCGATTCCCGGGTTTGCCCTAAGTGCGGTGAAAGAAGTATTTTTCCGCCGGTTTTGACGGCGAAGGTGCTGTTTTGTTCCGCGCCGAGAGCCAAAAGCGGCGCCGAAGTTTTAGAATTATCAGGAATCGGTTCCGGCACATACCCGCGCGCCTTGCGGAGAAACAGGGGATGACCGTCAATTACTTTGATAATTGAATCGTCTACCGGGTTAAGTATCGCGCGATTGTGGTCTAGGACATCGGGCACCATTTGCTCCTGGCGCCGGGTTGTCAGCGGCCGGTCGGGCCGGTTGGCGGAGGTAAAAACTAAAGGTTGATCTAAATAATCAAACAGCAAGTAATGCAGTCCGGTGTAGGGAAGCATCAGACCCAGTGAGTCGAGGTCGGCGACGGCGCGAAAAGCGCCCAGACGTCTTTTACGCGCCACCACGATCGGGCGCTGGGGGCTTGATAAAATAGCGGCTTCTTCCTTGGTCAAGTGCGCCAACTTTTTGGCTTGGCCGATATCTTTTACCATAAGGGCGTAGGGTTTGCGCGGCCGGCCGGTCAGCTCCCGTAGTTTTTTCACCACGGCCGGCTGGGCCAGGCAGACTAAGTGAAACCCGCCAATGCCTTTGACGGCGACGATCCGTCCGCTCCTTATTAATTTGGCCGCGCTTTGAATCGGGTCGGCGGCGCGAACTGGTCGCTCCTGGTGCCAGAGTTTAAGTTTCGGCCCGCACTTCGGGCAGGCGATCGTTTCGGCGTGGTAGCGGCGATTGAGGGGATCGCGGTATTCACGGGCGCAATCGGGACAAAGCTGGAATTTTTTGAGGCTGGTTTTTCCCCGGTCGTAAGGAGTCCCGCGGGTCACCGTGTAGCGCGGTCCGCAATTGGTGCAGGTGATGAAGAAATAGCCAAAACGGCGATTTTTCGGATCGCGAAGCTCTTTAAGACAGTCCGGGCACAGGAAAATATCAGGGGGAATTTCGTTTTGCCCCTCTTTTTTTGAGCTGGGTCTTATGGCGAAAGTTTTAAATTTTTGTTTACCGGCTAGCGTCTGAATTACCGCGCGGTCAATTCGGCTCATCGGCGGCCGGCCGCTAAGCAAGCGGGCGATAGTAATTTTTTTATCGATGACCAGATCAACACCTCGGCCGGTATTCTGGACGTAGCCTCTTAAGCCAAGCTTCTTGGCTTGCCGATACAAAAACGGGCGGAAACCCACCCCTTGCACCAAACCTTCAAATGTGATCTTGTATGGCATTTGCTGAAACTTTCAATTTAGTATAACATAAATACATTATGGCGATTCAAAAGAAAAAACCAATTATCGGTATTTTTGGTTTGTCTTCCGACGAGGGCTGTGTTTTCCCGATTCTGGACCAGGGGGAAAAATTTTTGGAACTGCTGGAAGAAGTCGAATTAGGCGAGTGCCGCCTGATGGAAGACTTGCCGGAAGCGGAGCATTTTGACGTCGCTCTGGTGGAAGGCTCGGTTTTGACAAAGGAAAATATCGCCAAATTGAAATGGATCCGCGCTCATTCCGCTATTTTGGTGGCCTTGGGGGCCTGCGCCGTGATCGGCGGCATTCCCGAACTAAAAAATTATTCCGACAAAGATCGGGCGGTCGCCAAGGTTTATAAAAATGTCGCCGGTATCGACAACTTGGAAGTCAAGCCGCTGCGGGCTTATGTCAAAGTTGATTTTGAAATCCCCGGCTGTCCGGCGGACGGCGGGGAAGTTATTAGGTTATTATACGATCTGAAGGAAGGAAAAATACCGAAACTGGAGCCGCGTCCGGTTTGTTATGAATGTCAATTGCGCGAAACGGAATGTTTGTTACAGCCTAATTCTCAAACCGGACGAAAAGCCCAGCCCTGTATGGGCCCGATTACCCAGGCGGGTTGTAACGCGCCGTGTCCGGCCGCGGGGTACCCTTGTGACGGCTGCCGGGGCGTCTTGGCCGAAGCGGATTTCGATAGCTTTGAAAAAGCGATTCAGGGAATGATTCCGGAAGAAGAAAAGAAACTTATGTTTGAACGCTACGGCAATCAAGACGAGATCGCTCGAATCAAAAAAACGCGCCTGGCCCAAAATCCGGGCGGCGGTAAATCATCTTAATATCTTTCCTCTCCATGAAGATAAAAATGGACCATGTTTCCCGCACTGAAGGCCATATGGGTTTTGTGTCCCATATTGTTGACGGCCGGGTCGAAAAAGCCCAATTAGCCACTCAGGAAGGGGCGCGGCTTTTTGAGGGAATTTTGACCGGTCGGCGCTACTATGAGGTGGGCGAAATTACCCAGCGCATCTGCGGCGTGTGCCCGGTCATCCACGGCGTCACGGCACTCAAGGCGGTGGAAAACGCCTTGGGGGTCAAGGTCACGCCGGAAACTGTCCTGTTGCGCAAAATGATTTTACTGGGCCAGACTATCCAGAGCCATACTCTGCATCTCTATTTCCTGTCCTTGCCCGATTTTCTCGATTTCCAAAATGACCTGAAAATGGTCGCTAAATATCCCGAGCGTTCCCGTCAGATGCTGGCACTTCGCGATTTCGGCAATAAGCTGATCGCGCTGATCGGCGGGCGCACCGTCCATCCGGTCTCGCTGAAGGTCGGCGGTTTCACCAAGTATCCCGAGCCGGGCGTTATTCGCAATTTTTCCAAGCAAATCGGCAAATTATTGCCCATCGCCAAAGAATTAGCTTCGGTTTTCGCCCAATTAAGCTATCCGCAATTTAACCGCGAAACGGAATACTTGGCGCTCCAGCAGAAGGATGAATACGCTTTTTATGACGGCGACTTAGGCTCCTCGGTCAATAAAAAAATTCCGGCGAAAAAGTTTTTAAACGATATCCGGGAAACCCAACAGCCTTTTAATCTAGTCAAGTCAGTCGATCGCCGCGGTCAGCCTTTTATGGTCGGCGCGCTGGCGCGGCTTAATCTCAATCACGCCAATTTATCCGAAGAGGCCAAGGCGGCTCTGGATTTATCGCCCATCAAACTGCCGGACTACAATCCTTTTCACAATGTCATGGCCCAGGCCGTTGAGGTTGTCCACTGCCTGGAGGAAGTCGTCCGGCTGGCCAAGCTGTATTCCCAGGCCAAAAACGGCCGGGTGGCGGCGGCAGTCAAAGTTCGGGCGGGTCGAGGTGTTGGGGCCGGGGAAGCACCCCGCGGCACGCTTTACCATGAATACACCTTGGATGATCGCGGTGCTATTACCGCTTGCAATATCATTACGCCGACCGCTCAATTCTTGTTTAACATCGAAAAAGATTTGAACGAATATTTGCCTCGCCTCAAGGGAAAGAGCCTGCCTGACCAGAAGAAAGAAATTCGCAAAATGATCCGCGCCTATGATCCCTGCATCAGTTGCGCGACGCATTGAGAAGTCTTTTGTCTTTGGTCTTTAGCCAGAGACCAAAGACCAAAGACTAACGACTCCCTTATGCACGATCTCCACGCCGCCGACCGCATCTTGAAAGACGTCTTGGCCGCGGCCCAAAAAAACCAGCTAAAAAACGTCAAAAAAATCGTCCTAGAATTAGGGACGATTATTGAGCACGGAGCCGAAATTTTGCCGGAGAATTTGCGTTTTAACATTGAATCCCTGGCCCGGGGAACGCTCGCGGCCGGGGCAATCGTTGAAATCAGGCCGGGAGCCGGTTCGGCTCTGACTATAAAAGAAATTGAAGGCGATCGCTAGGAAAATTTACGATATAAAAACAGCCGACACGTCCGGGCTGTTTTTTATTCGACAACGAAGCTGGTTTGAAGTTTTTGGTCGGTCCCGACAATTTCAATCGTGACCGTATAGGTGCCGCTGCGCCAGCCCTCGCGAGGGCGCTGGATATTGAAAGCGGCAAAGCGGGTGCCGCTGGCGTCAATCTCGGTTGCCTCTCCCAAGGGGTGCTCGGCCCAGTTCCAGGTAGTGCGCAGTTTTGTGCCGTCAGTGGCGTTTCGGACCAGGACCGAGGCGAATATCGCTTCCGTGTTGGGAGTGAAAATTTCCGCCGGACTGGTGACTTCTTTAGTTTTTTCATCAACTGCGGTGCCGGTTTTTAAATCATCGAGCTGCGGCTGGTAGAGCTGGCAGCCAGTGCTAAGCGCCAGTAAAAAAATCGCGATAATCGCGAAAATAAAATTTGATCGTGAGAATATTTTCATGGTTTAGCCGAGCTTTCCGTTTGGTAATTGCCGTCAACCCAGGCGGTAAAATTTCCGTACAGGATGGACAGGTTTTTGGCGCCGTTGGCTAGGAGAGTGCGCGCGGCGTTGTTGACGGTTATTTCGTTTTGCCCGCCGTAGACGATAACCGGCAAGTCCAGATTGATGTCGCCGGTGCGAGCCAATAATTCCACTTCGGCGAAGCTGACGTTTCGGGCCGTCGGCACGTGCCGGGCGGCGTAATCAGAACTGTTGCGGACGTCCAGGATGGCGGAGGCGGCGCCGGCTTTGATCTGGCTGTTTAGCTCGGCGGCGGAAATAGTCGGAATCGCAAAGTGCGACATGTCGGAAACCAGCCCAATCACGACGGGGAATGCTTCTTGCTTCCACTCTTTCGTGCCGCCGATAAAATTATAGACGCGCTGGAATTCCCAATCGATCAGTTTCTCTCCGGCGGCCTGGCTGCGTTGGCAGTCGCTGCCGTCGCACATCACTACTATGTCCAAATCGGCGGGGAAATATTTTTTATAGTTTTCCAAATCAGCCAGGGGAATATTGGCCGCGCCGTTAATATGGCCTTCGGCGTATTCCACCGGCTTGCGGACATCGATCAGTAAAAAGGGCTCCTCCCGATCCAGCTTGGCTTTGAGATCCAGGGCGCTGATAGTCGGGAGCTTGTATTTACTGGTGGCGGCGGAATCGCTTGATCCCGTCGGGTTCAGATTCTCTTCGTTTTTCGGCCAAAAAAGATAGGCCAGCATGGCGACCATAATGGCCGCTAGCAAAACTACCAGGACTATTTTTTCCCGGCGACGGGTGGTTTTGTCTTGATTAGGCAAATTTTCACTCATGAAATTAAATCTACGGGGTCGACGTCGATGACGCCGTCGGAAACGAGGGAGGTGATAATTTTTTTGTCCGCCGGCCCGTTGATTAGGATCAGGGAAACGAAGCGGTCGCGGGTTTTCGGCACAAAGGCCGGAATCGGACCGAGCACCGAGGCGGCGCGTAGCTGGGATGCTAGATTTTTCGCCAAGTCGCGACCGTGTTTTTGGAGTCGATCGGACGAATCATCCGTCAAAACGATTTTTATTTGTTGTTTAAAAGGCGGGTAGCCGAGGAGCCGTCGCTGTTCAATTTCGAGGCGGTAGAATTCGAGGTAATCATGACGGCTGGCTGCCCGAACAGTCGGATGGTCGGGGTGATAAGTTTGGAGAACTACTTTTCCAGCATCCTGCCCGCGTCCGGCGCGTCCGGCTACTTGGGTAAGCAGCTGGAAAGTTCTTTCGTTAGAGCGAAAATCCGGCAATTGAAGCGAAGTGTCTGCCGAAATAATACCAATCAGGGCCACATTTGGCAAGTCGAAGCCTTTGGCCACCATTTGAGTCCCGATCAGGATATCAGCC
>CALEFQ010000026.1 GCA_937877125.1 uncultured bacterium
AAAATTCCCGGCGGGGCTTTTCAGGTGACATCTCCTGACGGCAAATACCGGGTCTTGTTGGCCAGCGTCACCTATTTTCAGGCCGGAGAGGGCGATGAGGTTACTTTGATCGTTCCTAAAAGCAATAAGTCAGTTTGGGGAGCGATGGAAAACGTCATTAAGTCAGGCGTCGGTTCCGGCCATGACGAAAAAAAGCACAAAAAAAAGGAAAAGGAGTTAAAAGAGCTTGAGCACGCGGCGAATGACGCCTTGGGCGACCGCTTTGACAATTTAGACGAATTAGACGGATTATCAAAAATATAATGGAAGCTTATTCATCAGCCAATTCGAACGTTGCTGGCAAACCCCGCCGGACTTGGGGGCAGTTTTGGCGTTTTTTCCTGGTCGGTCTGATGAATATGTTTATCGATTTGGCGGTGCTGAATCTGTTGATTTGGATATCCGGCACGGGGCGCACCGGCATCTGGTTTACCGTCTTTAAAGCGATTTCATTCACGGTTGCCGTCATCAATAGCTACTATTTCAACCGCCGCTGGGTATTTCGCGGACAGGAAACCGGCCAGGTGGCGGTTGAGTTTTCGAAGTTTTTGATTGTCAGCGTGGTTGGGGCTTTTGTCAATGTCGGAGTTGCTTCGCTGGTGGCCAATTTTCAGGCGCCGATGACTTCTTTTTTCCAGGCTATTCCGGGCGTCAAACAGTTGTTCGACTGGGCTATCGGTATTATTGCCAAGATTACCACTGATGCTTGGGCGACCGTGGCGGCGATTTTTGGTTCGGCGGCTGGCCTTGTCTGGAATTTCATCGGATATAAATTTTTGGTGTTCATAAAGAAACGTAAAGCGTAAAGCGGCAGACGTAAAAACTGGCGCAGGCCATAATTTTACGTTTCACGTTTTACGTTTTTAATTTTTCGCTTGTTGCTAAATTGTCCTTGATCGGTCAGGTCGGTTGTGTTACGATTGGTTTAATTAAAAGCATGTTATGTCCCTAGCTTTATATCGAAAATACCGTCCCAAAACATTTGCCGCCGTAGTTTCTCAGGATCACGTCAAGACGACTCTCCTAAACGCGATTGCGATCAATAAAATCGGGCACGCGTATATTTTGGTGGGCGCGCGTGGTATCGGTAAAACTACCCTGGCGCGTCTTTTTGCTAAGGCTGTCAATTGCCAAGACAAGGGCCAGCCGGAACCGTGCAATCGATGCGAAGCGTGCCGGGCGATTGACGCGAACAAAGCGCTCGATTTGCTGGAAGTTGACGCCGCGTCTAACCGCGGGATTGATCAGATCCGGGAGCTTCGCGAGAAAGTAAAGTTTACTCCCGCCAAGCTCAAGTACAAGGTTTTCATCATAGATGAAGTCCATATGCTGACGACCGAGTCTTTCAACGCCCTGCTTAAGACTCTGGAGGAGCCGCCCGAACACGCTATTTTCATCTTGGCGACGACCGAGGTCCATAAAGTCCCGGCTACGATTTTGTCGCGCTGTCAGCGTTTTGATCTAAAAAAATTGACGGTTCCGGAATTGATCGGCTACCTGCAAGGGATTGCCAAGAGCGAGGGGATTGAAACTTCTAGCGAGGCCCTGGAATTGATCGCCGGCCAGGCGGACGGTTGCGCCCGCGACGCGGTCAGTTTGTTTACCCAGGTCAATGCTTTTTCGCGCGGGAAGATAGACCAAAAATTGGTTAAGGAAGTGCTGGGCGTGGTTGATCAGGTTTTGATCGCCGCTTTTCTGGATTCGCTGATCGCGGAAGCGCCGACCGCGGCTATCCGCCAGCTCCAGACTTTATTGGACAACGGCTACGATTTAGAACAATTCACCAAAAATTTAATTGAGTACTTGCGCAAGATGATGTTGGTGAAAATCGGCGCTGACGCTAAGGATATTGTTTTATCGAGCCTGTCTTCCGAACAGCTGGGCAAACTAAAGGCGCAGGGGGCGGCTTTGACTTTGCCTCGGATCGTTAATTTTATTAAGGTCTTTTTGGATGCCCAAAAGCGTCTGGGCGATTCAATTTATCCGCAGTTGCCGCTGGAATTAGCCCTGATGGAGCTTTTTGCAGGGGAATCGAGCGCGACAGTAAAGCCTGCTCCGGTAATTTCGACGCCGGCGGCTAGTCCGGTTCCGAAAATAAAAAAAGTCCAGCCAAAACCAGTAGCTGCCCGGGCTGTGCCGGTGCCGGTTGATACCGCCGCTCCGGTAAAAACTAATCACGCGGCGTCCCAGGCCGGCCTCGACCTCTTTAAGTCTAAATGGGAAGAAGTAGTCCGGGAAGTAATGCCCATAAATTCCTCCCTGGCGGCTTTTTTACGCACGGCGTTTCTAAAGGAATTTGACGGCGAGTATCTGACGCTGGCTTTCAAATTTCGTTTTCATAAAGAGCGTATCGCCGATAACAAATATCGCGTTATTGTCGAAAAGGTTTTAGCCAAGGTTCACGCACAAAAGGTCTTGATCAAATGCGTGGTTGATGATAGTCTGGTGCGCGAGTCCGAGCCGGTCCGAAAGGAAGAAGTTGCTAATGTGGCACCGGCCGGGCAAGATGTGACTGAACTCGCCAAGAGCATCTTTGGCGGGAAACTTGTTTAATAAGTCAAAAGTCAAAAGTTCAGCTAATGGACTTTTTACTTTTGATTTTTGACTTTTGACTTTTCTATTGGGGAGTAGCCAAGCGGTAAGGCAGCGGCCTTTGAAGCCGCCATTCGAAGGTTCGAATCCTTCCTCCCCAGCCATTCCAAGAAAACTTGAAACGGTGAAAACGGCTTAAGCAAGCGATTAAAATTGCAAGTAAATTTAGATCTTAATTTCTAAAAAATATGAAAAACAAGATTGTATTTCCAGTTTTGGCTTTATTTGCCATTGTAGGATTGGCTTTTTTAGGGGCAGGTTGTGTTAATTGTAGTGAAAGTTCAGATTGTCCGGGAGGACAAAAATGTGAGGAAAATCTATGTATAGCTGTTGGTTGTATCGAGGCTGGTCAAGCGATACCGAATGAATGGAATTCTAGTTCAGGAAAGGTTGATACCAGTCACTTGGCAACAGAGTTGTGTCAAGGGTTAGTGAATATCCCGGAAAAAAGACAATTTGATGATAGATGCAACACTAAAAGTTGTTTAGGCTGTGACTATCATGATATTGCATCAGATTGTGGTAATGGGGCTTGCGAAGAATGGGAAAGTAAGTGTAATTGCCCAGCTGATTGCGAATAAATAGTTAATATTTCTTTTTTGACTAAAGCATCTTTAGTTTTGATAGGGAATATAAAACCAATTCCTTTCAACTTTGAAAAAGGTTCCGATTATGTCTACTGTGGCCAGCCAGTCCAAGAAAACTTGAAACGGTGAAAATGGCTTAATATAGCCAAGTCAGCTATGGAAAAAATTCATTTTTGATGTTTTAATATAATGAATGAACGTTTGGAAAGAATACACGCCGAATTTCAAACACCAGAGAAAACTGTTGCTGGTTTCGTGACTGACGAAGCCGGCTTGCACTATCAAAGCAGAGAAAAAATAGTGGCAGGAGAAGCTAATGAGGTTTATAGGATAAAAGCTGATGAAGGCGATTATACATTGAGAATTGCGCAGCGAGGGGAAGGTGACTTTGCCATGGAAAAGTGGGCAAAAGAAACTTGTGCCAACGTAGGAATTCCTGTTACAAAAACTGTTAAAATCGATAGTCTCAAAACCGACAAAGGTCTGGCGCAGGTGTCACTTGAAGAGTTTATTCCTGGGAAGATTCCTGATATTTGGAATGAGCCAGAAGAATCTTGGCTACCAGTATTCAAAGAAGCGGGCGAACTGTTAGGTAAAATGCACTCTATCAAAGTAGATGGATTTGGTAGCTTGGATGCAAATGGAAAAGGTCAATATCCAGATGTTCGGACTTACATCAAAAAAGATAAAATAGAGCACAAGGATTCGTTTCTAGCAATTGCAGAACGGCATGGTATACCAAAACACCTCATTACTAATGCAATTGATGAGCTAGATAAGTTGTCCGGAAAATATAATTCTACACAGGCTTATTTCAATCACGGCGATTTTGCGCACAAGCACTTTGTCGTTAATAGAGATGGTCATATAAAAGCAGTTCTTGATTTTGGCTGTAGCGAGGGGGCTGATCCCGTGAAAGCGTTTGCTGACTGGGATTTCTGGTTTGGGGAGAAATGTTCGTCAGATATTTTACGCGAGCGGTATCGGAATCAGGAAATATTTTCAGATGATTTTGAGGAAAAGAAGAGGATGTATGGTATCTTGAAAGCTCTCGATTTGATATATTATTATGATGAAATCGTTGATAAACCGAGTATGAAAGTTACGGTTGAGAAGTTAAAGAAACTTATTAGTGCCGAAAAGTAAGTTTTCTTATGATGTTTCAAAGGAGGGGTATGAAAATCACCATCCAATTTGCGAAAAAAGGCTTGCTTGCGCAAGCAAGTTCCGATTATGTCTACTGTGGCCTGCCAAAAAACAGAGTTTCGATTTCGTCGAAGCTCTGTTTTTTATAACAGTTATAAGGCACTTATTATTGTTTTGTCGAGTTTTCAGGCCGCGTCTTATATGTCTTAGTCCGCTTGACACACGCTTTTTAACTGCTAGGATAAATCCATCTTTGTAAGGGAAAATTCAGTCATGAAGGAGGTCGTTTATGACTCGGAAAACGCAGTTTGTGCTGGTCCAAGCCCTGACTTATTGCCGGCTGCCGATGATGAACCTCTGGGTTCTGATCGTTCTGGCTTGCCTGGCGATCTGGGGGACGATTCCGGTTTTCTGGTTCTGGTTGACTCTGGCATTGATGATCGCGGCGGCGCTGACGGATTCTTTTGACGGCCATCTGGCGCGGCGGTTCGGTCTGACTTCGCGCCTGGGCGCTTACGGGGATCCGTTCATGGATCATGTCTTCTATGCCTGCACCTGGCCGGTGCTAATTGTGCTAGCCTGCATCCGGCAGGAATTCGGACACGCGCTGATTCTAACTCTGTTGACAGTCCTGTATGTGCAACGAGACCATCTGACAACTACGCTGCGCGCGGTCAGCTCGTTGCACAATGCCGATGTCCGAGCCGGCTGGTCAGGCAAGGCACGGACCATTCTCAGTTTTCCGCTGATTTGCCTGATTTACAGTTATTTATGCGCTCCGGAATCGGCAGGTCTCATCAGGTTTCCTTTCTGGCTGATCGGTGCGCTGGAAGTAATCGGAATCATGCTGAATTTCTATTCGGCCGCTGATTACACCCGCCGGTTTTGGCCTTTCATTGCCAAGGAAATCGACACTGCGCCATGACCCTCAAGAGGTGCCGGAAAATATTCCCGCACCTCTTAAATTTACCCGGAAGGTGTGTTATAGTTGAAATAAGCTTTTAACCTTAAACACAAACTTATGAATTTCGTCATTTGGGAACTGGGAATTGTCGTCGCTTTGGGCGTCCTGCTTTTGTCGATCATTATCGGCGCTTTTTTTGTCTGGCTTGGCGCTAAAATGGCCCATGTGGAAAAGGGGACTTTCGGGCGGGCCATTCTGGCTTCAATTTCTGCCTCTTTGGCCAGCAGTCTGGTAGCCTGGCTGTTTTCTTTCATCACCGGGCCGTTTTGGTCGATCATTGGCGCCATCGTCGGCTTAGTGGTGGTTATCTGGGTTTTCAAGATGATTTTCGACACCACTTGGGGCAAAGCTTTCCTGGTTTGGTTTATGCAGCTTATCGCGATCTTTATCGTCATCCTTATTGCCGGATTTACATTTGCCGCGGCCCTGTTAGTTTAAAAGCAGTTTATTAACAACCCAAAAATATGAATGTCGTTACAAGCTCATTTATCGGTTTGCAGCCTTATGTGGTTTGGCTGGTGATTGCCGCGGGGGTTTTGGCGGTCGTCGCGGCGGTCCTGGGCCGGCGCGCCATGAAAAAAAACGATCCTGCCTTGATCAAAAAACACGCGATGTTGGCTGGTTTGACTGTGGTCCTGGCTGTGGCCAGCGCCGTGCTGGTAATTTTATGGTGGTTTTAGAATATGCCTGAATTGCCCGAGGTAGAAACAATCAGGCGCGACTTGTCCAAAAGAATTTGCCGAAAAAAAATTGTCAAAATCGAAATTCGGAAGCCAAAGATTGTTCGCGGGTCGGCGGAATCATTCCGAAAGAGCCTCGTTGGCCGGTCTTTTAGCCGGGTTGACCGGCGGGCGAAGTTGTTGATCTTGTCGGTTGCCGGTGGACATGATTTTCTACTGATCCATCTGAAAATGACCGGACAGCTTATTTATGAATCCGGCCGCGAAACCGTGGCCGGCGGACATAGCTGGCCGCCGCTAGATCGTCGCTTGCCGAATAAGTACTCCCACGTTATTTTTCATTTTGCGGATCGCTCCAAGCTATTTTTCAATGATTTGCGCCAGTTTGGCTACGTCCAGCTGGTTACGCCGGCCGAACGGAATCGAGTAATTTCCCGCTACGGTTTGGAACCGCTGACTAATAAATTCACCCTGGCTGATTTTACCCGGGGAGTGAGGGGGCGTGCCGCCAGGCTGAAGTCGGTTTTGCTTAATCAAGAAATAATTGCCGGTATTGGCAATATTTATGCTGATGAAATCTGCCATGCCGCCGGCGTGCGGCCGGGCCGGCGCGTGTCGACACTGACGCTGCCGGAAATAAAACGATTGTTCGTGGCGGCGGGAAAAATTTTGCGGCGGGCGGTGGAGAAGCGCGGGACGACTTTTAGCGATTACGTTGACGCCGATGGCCGAACCGGAAACTACGTGCGATACTTAAGAGTCTATCAGCGTGACGGCGAAAAATGCCGCACTTGCCACCGGGGGGTTATCAAAAAAATTAAAATCGGCAGCCGCGGCACCCATTTTTGCCCGGTCTGCCAGAAATAAAAAAACATGACTAAATTAAATGAAGTTTACAAATGTTCGGTCTGCGGTAACATTGTTGAAGTCGTGCATGCCGGAGCCGGACAGTTGGTTTGTTGCGGCCAGCCGATGAATAAACAGGAACCGAATTCGGTTGATGCCGCTTTGGAAAAACACGTTCCAGTGATCGAAAAAACATCCCGAGGCGTCAAAATCAAAATCGGTTCGGCGCCTCACCCGATGACGGCCGATCATTACATTGAATGGATTGAAGTCATGGCCGGCGGCAAGGTTGACCGCAAATACTTGCAGCCGGACGATAGTCCAGAAGCGGAATTTAATTTAACTGCTGATAAAATTTCCGCTCGCGCCTATTGCAATTTGCACGGGTTGTGGCAATCTTAGTTTTTGACCGGTCAGGGGCGAAGTGCTATTCTGAAAATACCTTATTTGCAAATCCTCCGGAGAAGTTATATGAAAGTAACTTGGGTAACAAAACAGGAGTTTAATCAGACGATGAAGCTGATTGATCGTCGCTTCGATGAAGTGGAGCGCCGGCTAACGTTGACGGTCAAAGACCGGCAATCCGAGCTAGCCGCTATGATCAAGGCCGGGTTTGATGATCTTGATTCACAATTCAAAAGCCATTCCGAATTTTAAGCGATTATGAGACCGGTTGGCGGTGGTGGAGGACGCTTTAGCAATTAGTAAAAAATAGATTTATTCGTTAACACCAACCCCTATGGATAAATGCTCCAAGTGCAGCATGCCGATCGACGAGAACACTAAATGTTCTTGTGAGCCGGGTGTCTGCTTTCATTGTTGCAGCTGCGGGCCGGAATGCCAATGCGGCTGCAAGAAGAAGGAAGCAAAATAGATCGTCAAAAAACTCGACCAGCCGAATCAGCGGGCGAGTTTTTTTATTGGCGATGTGCCGCCGTCAAGTCAGGTGTGGCCTTAAGGCCACACCTGACTGTTTGGGTCATTATCGGAGCATGACCTTGTCAATCATGTCATTATAGAAATCCGCGACGTAAAGGGCAGATCCGTCCGTGCCTCGCTGGGCGATTCCTTTGGGATTGTTCCAACGCGTATTGCTGCCTGCGCCGGTATATAAGCCACGTTCGCCGGAACCGGAAATGGTCCGAGTCGCGTTGGTCCGAAAATCAAACATCCGCACCCGTTGGTTGCCCGCGTCGGTAAAATACAAGTTTTGATCGACGCCGACAATTATTCCCTCGGGATAGTTCAATACCGCATTGCGGCCGGATCCCTCGCGGTAGCCGCCCCGTCCGGCCCCAGTTACGGTGCGGATATTCAGGGTATTAACGTCTAAGCTGCGGATCACGTGATTCTGCTTGTCGGTAATGTACAAATTGATGCCATTTTTATCTAGCGCGAGGTTATATGGTCCATTTAACTCAGCCAGGGGGCCGAAACCGTCTTTATATCCGGCTCGGCCGTTTCCCGCCAGAGTGCGGGTGCGGCCGCTTTTGATATCAACTTCGCGGATGCGATTGTTTCCTGAATCAGCCACATAGAGCTTGGTGCCGGCCTTGTTGATGGCGATGCCGGTCGGACGGTTGAAATAAGCGCAGCCGGACTTGTTAAGCTCGTACTCGCTCGGACAGGCGCCGCCCTCTTTATAGGCGGAATAGGTGCCGTAGAAATTAGTTTTACCGGCGCCGGTTATATAACTGGAAGTGCGAGTCGCGATATCGAATTTTCGGATGCGGTGGTTATTGCGGTCAGCCAGATACAGAGTTTTGTTATCCGGAGAAATTGTAATCTGGGTCGGGTCGCTAAAGCGGGCGGTTTCGCCGGTGCCTTCCACGTAATTATCCATAACGTGCCCGGCGAGATAAGTAGTTTTTTTATCGACAATATTGAACTGAACCAGCTTATTATTCTGAACGAAGTACATTTTCTGTCCGTCGGAGGACCACACCAGGGAATGAGGGCGTCCTAAGATTGTTTGGGTCAGGGTTCCGTAATGGTCTCCGAAACGATGGATGCCGGCCACCTGTTTTTCGTCTTGGCCGTTCAGGTCAAATGAAAAAATCGAGGAGCCGCCGCCGAAGAGGACGTATATTCGGTTGTCGTAAATTTTGGTATCGGAAGCCCAGTTAAGCCATTCTGTCTCGCGTCGCGAAGCGAGGAGTTGTTTATTGCCGTTGCTGACGTCAATTTTGTAGATTTCGTTATTGACTCCCTGCTTGCCGCCGGTCACATATAAGTACTTGCCCTGATAAGCGGCGATTCCGCCCAAGTCTTGGAATCCGCCAGCTAGGCGCCGTTGAGCGTTGACTCGGGTCAGGTCGATTTCGACGACGCTACCGTTGCCTTCATTGATGGCGTAAAGTTTGCGTCCGATCCAATCCAGCTTGGTGGGGCGAGCCATGGGAGCGGCAACTAATTGAGGGCGGCCGCCGTCCAGGCCGACTTTGACAATCCGGTTGTTTCCGGTATCAGAAATATAAATTTCGTTGCCGCGGATAGTCAAACCGCGGGGACGATTCAGGCCGGGGATAGGCAAAGTCCTGATCGTGTTGCCTTCCACCCGCCTGATCGCGCTGTTCATGGTATCGGCGATATATATCCGATTGATCCGATCGAGCGCTACCGCTTCCGGTTCGGCGGTGGTGCCGAGCGGTCGAAAACCGTCCTTTTTCCCATACTCGCCGCTGATATTGACGTAACTGCTGATTTTTTGGCTGCGGCCTTCGATTTGGCGAATGGCGTTATTTTTGGTGTCGGCAATAAAAATATTACCGGATTTGTCAATGACAAACCCCTGGGGGGAGTCCAAATAGGCGTCAACCGCCTTGCGGCCGTCAAAAACATTGCGCTGGCCGAGATACCGATTGGTTTCGCCGACGGCCGCCTGCGAGACGGCCGGGATCAAGGTCAGGAGGGAGGCGGCGATTAATAATCCCGCCACCCAAAAGGGTCTTTTCATTTTGTTTGTCCGGATAATCTGGAATTATTTTCCCGGCGCCGAAAATTAATGCTCGAATTCGGCATCCGGTCAATTTTCCAGAGAATCCTTTAATGATTTTTTGTAATTTTGTATCGCCGCGTGCAAGGCATTGGCGGCAAAATTAGAACACGACATTTTCGGGGCGGGCAGCCCGCCTAATGATTCAGCGACTTGCTGATTGGTAATCTGTTCCGCCTGCTGGAGAGTTTTACCGGTGACCAGTATGGTCAAGGCGGAGCTGGCGGCCACGGCAGCCACGCAGCCTAAAGTTTGGAATGCCGCTTTTTCAATTATACCATTCTTTATCCGTAAATAAATTTTAATAGTATCGCCGCAACTGGGATTGCCGATCATGGCCTGTCCGTTGGCATCGGCAAGCTCGCCGTAGTTGCGCGGATGCTCAAAATGGTCAATAACAGTAGGGGAATAGTCTAGTTTCATATCGCTATTTTAACATTCTTTAATAGCTCCTTCAAGCCTTCACACGGGTTGCAATTAATGGTATGATTTTCTGGTAAACGATGCTTTTCACTAAGCAAAACTCCTTATCATGAAATTCATTTTTTTGAACATTTTCCTGGCTTTGATCGTTTCGGTATTGGCCTTGACCGGTTGTATTGGCCCGGCCAATGAATCAAGCCAAGATGCCGTCGAGGCGGTGACCGGGGTCGGGGCCGTGTCGACCGGCGCAGCGGCCAAAAAGGATCTGGCGATAGCGCAGTGCCAGATTTTGTTTCAACAAAAATTCGCGGCCGGAGCAGATTTATCGGCCGGCCCGTGCTTGTCGGAACAAATCATCGCCGACTGGTCGTGCGATTTGGTCCAGTCCCCGCGGACTTCGGCTGATGACCGTCCCGAGAATCAGTGCGCGTCAGTCCGTAACGGCCAGACAAATCATTATGTTGAGCTTGATCAATCAGGCCAGTTATTAAAAGCTGAATGATTTTATGAAAGCAAAACTTATTTCCGCCGTGTTAGGCATGGTCCTCGCGCTTTTGTCTGTGGCGCCGCCGGTTTTCGCGGGCAATGTCTATGTCGATTTAAGCGCCACGGAGATGGCCGCTGGTTACGTATTGGACCAGGGCGATTTTCGGCTGGAAATTAAGCCCGGGGTGCTCGCTGAAAAAACTACGATTGCTTACAAAGAGCTCGGGGAAAATTATCCTCGCTTGAGCGGATATGACCGGATTAGCGACATTTTCCAGTACGACCTTCGCCTGCAACAGCCTCGCATTTTAGGGCAGCGGATAATCTCCCGGCTGAAATTTAATTCCGATAAAACTAATAGTAAGCAGATATATGCCTGGGATCTCGCCAAAAAAAAGTGGCTGCCGTTGCCGACCGGGATTGATTGGGAGCGAAAAGAAGCGGTGACCGAAGTCCCATTTCCTTTTTTGAACATTGCCGTTTTTGAAAACCAGCGCCCGTACCGCGAACAGCTGCGTCAAACGGGCCAGCCGGCTTTAAGCGCCCGGGCCGCCGTGACGATTGACGCTCAGACCGGCGATATCTTGTATCAAAAAGACGCTCATCATCAGCATTCCATGGCCAGCCTGACAAAAATCATGACCGCGCTAGTTTTCCTGGAGCATAATCCGGGCTGGCAAAAGTCAGTAACCATGGCGGCGGCGGACAATGTTGGTGGTGCCATGATAAATCTAAGGGCGGGCGAGGTGGTTACCATCCGTGATTTGTTTGCCACGATGCTGGTTGGTTCTCGTAATAATGCTGTCAAGGCTCTGGTTCGTGCCTCTGGCTTGTCGGAGCGGGATTTTGTGGCGGCCATGAATAATAAAGCAAAACAGCTTGGTTTAGAACAAACACATTTTGAGGAGCCGACGGGATTAAGCGCCGGCAATATGACTTCCGCGCTGGATTATGCTCGATTAAGCCGCAAGGCCTTGGAAAAAAGCGAGATTCGCTGGTTTTCTTCTCTGCCGATGTACGGTTTTTCCACTAAAAATACCAGACGAGCTCTGGCGGTCAGCAATACGAATAAACTGGTACGAGGGGCACGTCCTTTAATCGGGGGCAAAACTGGGTTTACTTATGAGGCTGGCTATTGCCTGATGACCTGGCAAAAAAAAGCTGCTGGTCGAAGTGCCGAAGTTATCAATGTGGTGCTGGGTGATCCCACTTATGCCGGAACTTTTGCTGATACTAATCGGTTATCGGATTGGGTCTTTAGCGCTTATCGCTGGAATTTATGAGCTTCAATTTAAGATCTTGGCTTTTCGGGGCTGGCGGCGGCGGACTTGCTTTAGCTAGCCTGACGGCGTTGATTTATTTCCCCAGCTATTTACTGTGGAATCTTTTTATTTTACTGGGGCTGAGTCTGGTTTTGTCTTTGCTCGCGTTGGGCCGGAAGCGGCGGCGTTGCTGGGCGGAAATTTTCCTTGGTCTGGTGATCATCATCGGGAATTTTTCATTTGTGCTTCTTTTGGCGGGGACTCCGGTGCGGTGGGCGATGCTGGGAATCGCCGCCTTGATGACGGCCCTATGGTCCTGGAATTTGGCTTCGAGCCAGATTAACGGAGGCCTAAATCGCGGTTTAGGCTTGATTTCCCTTTTTTTTATCGCTTATGGGCTAGATACTATCGGCAATTTTTTCAGCTTGGCCCAATGGCAAATAATGGCGGCGTTTTTCGTCCTGTCGCTGATGGTTGCTGGTCCGGCTTTGTCGGTTTTGGGAGAGATAAGCGCTAAGGTTTGGCTCCATTCTTTAGTCGTCGCCCTGGCACTGACTCAGTTGTGGTGGTGCCTGGGATTCTGGCCGACCACGCTAATGACCAAGAGTCTGATCGTGGTGGCGACTGCTTACTTTTTGTTGAGTGTCGCGAGTCGTGAATTAGTGGGCAGTCTTGACGCCAAAAAAACTTGGCGCTATGGTTTATTGTCAGCTTTGATTATCTTATTAGCTCTCTTAACATCGCCGTGGGTTTTAACTAGTTAATTTATGCGCTCCTTATTGATAATTTTACTGGTGCTGATTGCCCTGATTGCGGGTGTAATTGGCGGTGTTTTTACTAATTTCTGGTTATTTCCGACTCTGGCCGAGGTTCCGGTCTTCCAGAAGTATTTTGAACTGGATCCTTCCGGCCACACCATCGTCAAATTATTGGAACAGAAAAAAGAAGTTATTTCCGAAGACGAAGCTTTTTTTTCGGCAATCGATTTGAGCTCTCCTTCCTTGGTGACCGTCATTGCCAGAGACGACGACCGGGCGAGGCCGGCGGAGTTTGCCGGGACCGGGTTTTTCGTTTCGGCGGACGGTTTGGTGGTGACCAATAAGCGCTTGGTATCCGGCGCCGATAAGACTTTCCAGGTGATCGATCAGTCGAATAATGCTCACCCCGCTGTTTTGGTGGGGCGTGATCCCTTAAGCGATTTAGCTTTACTGAAAGTTGACGGCGATAATTTTCCGGTGTCGAATTTGGCGTCGTCCGGAGCGGCGCGCATCGGTCAGCGGGTTTTGGTCTTAGGCTCTAAATTCGGCCGCGACGACAACCAAGTTACAATCGGAAATATAAATTCGACTAATCAGGGAATTTTTGTTCGAGGCGCGGCGGAGAACGCCAGCCGGCTCGAGGGAGTCATGGAAATCTCGGCGGAGATTGATGGCCGAAATAGCGGCGGCCCTGTCTTGGATTATAACGGCCGGGTATTAGGTTTGGCGGCTGAAGTTTCCGGCGCCAGTGCTCCTGGCTATGTCATTCCGATAACAACAATTCGCCAGGTTGTCGATCGGTATATGGCGGGTGAGTCGTTAGTGCGGTCCACGATCGGCATCTATTCTCAGACGGTCACGCCGGATTTGGCGAATTTAGAAAAAATGCCGGTGGCGCAGGGCGTGGTATTGCGGGGCGGGGCGGGGACGTTAGCGGCCACTATCGGCGGTCCGGCGTATCGGGCCGGGTTGAGGGACGGCGATATTATTACTAAAATCAACGATACCGACATTGATCCGGCTCAAGGATTTTTTACCATGCTTCAGGAATTTTCGCCGGGCGATGAAATAAAGCTGACTTATTGGCGACAGAATGAAGAGAAATCTTTGATCCTGACAGTCGGCGAGAGTAAATAAATTCCGGCGAAAAGAGACTTGATTTGATTTCGGTCTGATAAAACGAACCGCCTTCGGCGGTTCTTTGTTAAACCGAAAAACCGCCGGCTTTAGCCGGCGTGTGCGTTTGAAAGCGTAGCTCG
>CALEFQ010000027.1 GCA_937877125.1 uncultured bacterium
TGGGTTGGGCATGAGACAGGAGGGATTTAGAAATTTTTATTTTAAATAATCAGCAGGACTCCAGCCAGGAGCAAAACCAGCAGGGTATGGACGATCGTCGGCGGGTGTTGGATTCGGAATCGGACGAAGATTTTCAAAATCAAGGCGATCGCGAGAAAAATAACAAAAGCGATAATTAGATACTGGCCCCAATCGGCCACACCGCCCAGAAAAGTAGCGCCTAGAGGGCCGGCCGGCGGTTGATCGCCGGTAGTCACGCCTCCGAAGTTATAATTAGTGATCAGCTGGCGCTGTTTGTGCCCGGCGCGATCAAGCGCTTCCACAAAAACGGCGGGGTCGTTGGAATCGATGGTAATATTGGTTAAGACGCCGGCGTATTTTCCGTCGAGGGGACTAAGCTGGGTCAGCTGGTCGCCGATGCCGGCGCTGACCTGGTCTAAATTCAGGTCGGTCACTTTTACCAGAACTTCGATTTGGTTGGTGGCTAAGTCGATGAAAGCGGTGGTCTCGGCGGCGTCGATGACCGGTGCGGTAGTGTCAACAGTAAAAATTATCGGTTGGGCAGTCGGGCTGGAATTGCCAGTCGCGTCGCGGGCGACCGCGGTGAGGACATGCCGCCCGTCGCTGAGATTGCCGTTAAGCTGAATAGTAAAAGTTCCGTCTCCAGCGGTTGTTTCCCGCAAGGGGATATTATTGTCATAGACTGTCACCAGGCTTCCCGTCTCGGCCGTTCCTTTGATGACCGAAGCTTCAGATAGGATTGAGTCGTTAGTCGGAAAAGTCAGGGCTGGTGTCGTGGGCGCGGTGGTATCGGGAGTCGGGGTAGGCGCTGGCGTTGGCGGCGGAGTCGGCGTGGCGGTGATTACCGGTGTCGGCGTTACTACCGGGGTCGAGGCCGGTGTTGGGGTCGGGGACGGGGGCGGAGTTTCTTTTGCTTTCGGGGAGCCGAACATTTGGACAACCATAATAGTCTGACGTCCTTTGAAATCTCCGGCCACGGCGGCGATGCCGATATCCTGGTACTGGTTTTTCAAAATATTAGCGCGGTGCGAGGCGCTGGCCATCCAAGCTTTATGGACGGCCTCCGAAGTCTGGAAATCCATCGCAATATTCTCGCCGGCGTATAAATAGTCGTAGCCGGAGTTTCTGATGAAAGTCCAAGGATCGCCGTGCTCAAAAATATCGCGATCCAGCATGTATTGGGCTTTGGCGCGAGCGGCGGCAACCAGGGCCTGATTGACATTGAGGCTGCTCAAATCACGACTTGTCCGTTCCTGATTGGTGAGAGATACTAACAACCCGGCATCAACTCCCGAAGCCAATTGGGCCGGGGCCGGCGCAATTAAAATGGCCACTATTGCCAAAATTTTGACCGAGATCAAAATCAGGCTATAAATGGCCAGGGGTTTCCGCCGTAAAACATGTGGGATATGATTGTTTCCCCGATGAGGGATAAAAGCATTTTTGATATGCCGACGCATAGTTTCAAGCATAAACAAATTCTTCAACTTTCCAATAGTTTAACACTTTATTATAAAAAAATCAAGAAACTTTGCTGGACGCTAAAAAAATTACGTTAAAAACCTTCGCTTCAATGTTGAAACAAAAAAGGCTTTTGGCTGAAGGGAAAATGATGTATAATTAAATAAAATTGCCTAGCCGAAAAATAAAATGGAACCAAAAAAGAAAACTTGGCATACTTGGAATCCCAAACATCCCGGGGCTATCGTGGCGGTTCTTTTGTTTGTGATGTTTCTGATTTCTTTTCTAAGCTCGGTCGGGACGTTGCCGTTTGGGGGCAGTCAGCCGCCCGATTCGGGTATCGTTGATGAAATCGCCCATATACCCGCCGGTTATTCTTATTTGAAATACGGCGATTACCGTCTCAATCCGGAGCACCCGCCCCTGATTAAGGACTTGGCCGCCTTGCCCTTATTGTTTGTCAAAGACATTGATTTTCCTGATGATATTCCGGCTTGGACGGACGAAATAAACGGGCAATGGCAGACCGGCTGGACTTTTATCTATGAGCGCGGCAATGATCCGGAGATGATCTTCCGTTTCACGCGGTTTTTGCCGATGCTTTTATTATTCCTGCTCGGGATTTACGTTTACCGGTGGGCGAAAGAATTGTTCGGCGTCAAAGCCGGTTTGTTGGCAACTTTGCTTTATGCCTTCTGTCCCAACATCATCGCGCATTCCCACTATGTCACGACTGATTTTGGCGTGACGGTGTTCATGTTCATCTCGGTTTATTATTTCACAAAATTTATCAAAAGGCCCGGCTGGGTCACCATGCTGGCGGCCACGGTTTCTTTCGCCTTGGCTTCGCTGGCCAAATTCAGTGCGGTTACTTTGATCCCGTTTTTTATTCTCTTGGCGCTAAGCGCGGTCATTGTCCGGCGTGAGCAAATCAAAAATTGGTTAGGTTCGCTTCGCCTGAAAACCCAAGGGGGCAAAAGATTTTGGATTTATACGGTCGGGTTGTTGCTAATCTTTGTTTTGGGACATTTGCTGATCATGATTCCCTATGTGCACCATACTTGGAATATGCCGCTAGAAACTCACGCTCGGCTGATTGATGAATCTTTGCCCCAGCAAACGGCCATCACTTCCTTGAGTCGCTCGGCTCTGCATGCGCTCGATCAAATACCGGGCGGCAAAGCTTTCGGGACTTACGCCTTGGGCGCTTTGATGGTTTTCGCGCGGGTCGGCGGCGGCAACAGCGCTTTCTTGATGGGCGATTATCAAAACGAGGGCTGGTGGCATTACTATTTAGACGCCTTTGTGCTAAAGACGCCGATCCCGACGATGATTTTTTGCGTGATCGCTTTGGTTTTGGCGCTGGTTATGCTGCGACGCAACTGGCCGAAACTTACTCCCGGTTATCAAATCGACGGACCGGGCGGGCCGATGAATTCGCTGGATTACAAAAAATTGCCAAGCCGGGCGAGACTGCGCTGGGAAAAATTTTGCAAGTTGATCTGGCTGCGCTGGGACATTTTTACCATGCTGGCGCTGATCGCGATGTTCCTAGTCTTAGGCGTGCGCTCTAAAGCCAATATCGGCTTGCGCTGGATGCTGCCGATCTATCCGTTCATGTTTGTTTTGCTCGGCGGCGCGGTTCTCTTCTGGTTACGCAATTTGCGGCGCCAAGCGATCGAGATGAAAAAAGAGGGCAAGCTGAAGATCGCGACCGGACTGGTGATCATTCTGCTGGTCTGGTATGTCGGGGGAGCTTTTCTCGCGTATCCTTATTACTTGTCTTATTTTAACGAGCTGATCGGTTCCAAGCATAACGCTTATCTTTACCTAGTTGATTCCAATCTCGATTGGGGACAGGATCTGAATCGCCTGGCGCGCTGGGTGGATTACAACGAGATCGATCATCTCTATGTTGATTATTTCGGGGGCGGCGTGCCCAAGCAGGCGATCGGGGCGGACAAGGTTACTAGCTGGCATTCCAAGATGGGGCTACCACCATCCGGGTCTTACCTGGCGGTCAGCGCCACCTTTTACCAGATGAGTGAATTTTACGCCCGCCGCAGCAACGAAGTGTCTTATGTTCGGATGTTGCCGCGCAAACCTGATTTCCAAATTGATTCCTCGATTCTGATTTATAAAATTACCGAACAGGATCAGGAACAATTCATCAAGGCGGGGACCGCGATTGAAAAAGCTGCCCAATATCTCGGCCGAGAGGTGACGGCTGGGGAGGTTAAGGCCGAACAGCAAGTCGTGGAAAATACCAGCCCGAATACGATGAAGATTTTTCCGCCTGATTTAGAGCGGCCGTGTTACACGGTCTGGTTTACGGAGCGGGATGGCGACCAGCGAGCGGTCTATGTTGACCGGCTGACGGGGGAGATTTGGGGCGGGTATGAGGTTAGTAAATAAGATTTAAGTTCTGGTAAAGAGAACTTGCGTTTGAATGAAGGTCATGGAAAAAACCGTAAAAATCCCTTTCTATAAAAACCACGGCTGGCAGTGCGGCCCTCGATGCGCGGCTATGATTTTGAAATATTATCGTCCGGAAATAAAAATCGACTGGAAAAAGTTTGCTCGGATCATGCATCACTGTCGCCCGCGGACTTGGACTTTTACGCAACAATTAGGATTGCTGTTGGACCACTACGGGCTTAAAACCAAAGTTTTCTCTAGAGAGAAGTTGCAAACGACGAGGGAAGATCCTGAGCAGTTTCATCGAGCTTTCGGTAAGGATTATTTAAAACTGATTAAACAAGTTGATATTGAAGACTATGATTGGTCCCTTCGGATGGCACGTCGTCGTCGGCTTATTGTTTGCCGGTCGACAAAATTTTCCGAGATTATCAATTTATTTCAAAAAGGATGTTTGGTGATTTTTCCGGTAGACTGGAATATTTTGAATCATAAGTCGGGGGCATATGAGGGACATTTTGTTGTTTTAAGTGGTCTCAAAAAGGGGGGACAGGCCTTGATTCATGACCCCGATATGGGGCCGCATCAGTCTTATTCTGTCAAAACCCTAAATAAAGCGTATAAACATCCTGTTATTACCGATGATTTGATTGTGGTTTGCGGTCGAAAATAACTGTGGATAACTTCTTTGGTCTAATTCTGTTATAATTCAATAACTAAATAAAATCCTCTGGTGCAGCCGAGAGAAATCGGTTCTTTCGGGTGTTGTTTAGCTGTATTAGGCACTTTATTGCTTTCTATATTATTTCCAAGGCTAAATAGGGTGAACAGCCTTGACAACCCTCTATAATACTGCTAGAGTCTTGGCAGTATGCACAAATTGGTCTATCTCTAGCGTAAAATTGCTAGTTTAATAAAACCATTTTACCCCCACACTCAAGCTCTGTGACAAATGGTGGCTTGAGTGTGGGGGAAAGGGGCTCTTTTTATGCCAACTAAAAAGAAAAGTGTGTCCAATCAACCGTTGATTTCGACGCGCAAGTTTTTTTCAACGACACCTGATCGCATGAACCTGCCGGATTTGATCGATGTCCAAAAGGATTCTTTCAAATGGTTCATGGAAAAAGGATTGAAGGAATTATTCGAAGAGGTTTCTCCGATTAAAGACTACCAAGAAACCGATTTCGAGCTCTCGTTTTTGGAATACAATTTTGACGAGCCCAAATACACGGAAAAACGGGCCAAAGAAAAAAATATCACCTACGAGGTGCCGCTGCGGGTCAATGCCAAGCTGGTGAACAAGAAGACCTCGGAAATAAAAGAACAGGAAATTTACCTGGGTGATTTTCCGATGATGACGCCGCGCGGGACGTTCATCGTCAATGGCGTGGAACGTGTGGTCGTCTCTCAATTGATCCGCTCGCCCGGTGTTTTCTTTACTCAGGATATGATCAAGGGGCAGGCGGTTTTCGGCGCTAAAATTATCCCCAATCGTGGCGCGTGGCTGGAATTCGAAACTGACGGTAACGGCGCCATCTTTGTCAAAATTGACCGCAAGCGCAAAGTAGCCGTAACTTCTTTGTTACGGGCTTTTGGTTTTGGCGGCAATGAAGAAATTAAAAAATTATTCGCGGATATCGATAATGCTCCCGACACAAGCTACCTAGAGGCCACCCTGAAAAAAGACGCCGCGACTAACGTCGGCGAAGGTCTCAAAGAAGTTTATAAGAGGATTCGGCCCGGTGATTTGGCGACCGTGGACAATGCCAAACAGATGATCGAATCCATGTTTTTCAATTTTGACCGCTATGATCTGGGACGCGTCGGCCGTTACAAGATGAACCAGCGCCTGGGGCTCAAAACCGAAAACAACAAACAGACTCGGGTCATGCAAAAAGACGACTTGATCAAGATCATCCGGGAAATTATCCGGCTCAATAAAGAAGGCGGCAAAGGTGATGATATTGATCACCTCGGCAATCGCCGGGTGCGAGCGGTGGGTGAATTGCTCCAAAACAAGTTCCGTATCGGCTTGGCTCGCATGGAGCGCATCGTTATCGACCGGATGTCGACGACTTCGGCGGAATCCGTCACGCCCAGCCAGTTAATCAATGCCCGGCCGGTAATTGCCGCGATCCGAGAATTTTTTACGTCTTCCCAGTTGTCCCAGTTCATGGATCAGACTAATCCTTTGGCGGAGCTGTCGCACAAGCGCCGTCTTTCGGCCATGGGACCCGGCGGTCTGTCGCGGGAGCGGGCCGGATTCGATGTCCGTGACGTTCACTCTTCTCACTACGGCCGCATTTGTCCGATTGAAACTCCGGAAGGGCCGAATATCGGCTTGGTCGGACATTTGTCGGCTTTTTCCCGCATCAATGAATACGGTTTTATTGAAACGCCGTATCGAAAAGTTTTGAAAGAAATCAAGGGGTCGGACCGGGAAAATTTAGTTGGCAAAATTACATTTGAGGCGGTGCTGGATCCGAAGACCAAAAAAGAAATTGCTCCGGCCAATACGGAGATTACCGAGCCGCTGGCACAGAAAATCGCCGACAGCGGAGTGGCGACGGTCCAGATCAAATCGGTGGTCACTAACGAGATTATTTATTTAGACGCTTTTGAGGAAGAAAAAGCGGTAACGGCGCCGGCCACCACTCCGATTGACGAGCGGTCGGGATATTTCGTGGATGAGAAATCGGAAATCCGCGTCTATGGCGAACCGTTGCACGCGCCGACCGGCAAAGTTGATTATGTCGATGTCAGCGCCAAGCAGTTCATCAGCGCCACGACGGCCCTGATTCCTTTCGTGGAACATGATGACGCTAACCGCGCCTTGATGGGATCGAACATGCAACGCCAAGCGGTTTGTTGCATCAAGCCGGAAGCGCCCATTGTCGGCACCGGCATTGAGAGCAAGGTTGCCCGCGATTCCGGGCAGTTGATTGTCGCCGCTTCGTCCGGCAAGGTAATTGAAGTTGACGCCGCGCATATTTCCTTATTGACCGACAAAGGTGACGTGGAAGAATATCATCTTCATAATTTCGAGCGTTCGAACCAGTCTACTTGTATCAATCAACGTCCGACCGTGAATGTCGGCGACAAGATCAAGGCCGGCGATTTACTGGCCGACGGTTCTTCTATTGATAAGGGTGAATTAGCCCTGGGACAAAATGTCCTGGTGGCTTTCTTGTCTTGGCTCGGCGGCAACTATGAGGACGCCGTGCTTATTTCCGAGCGCATTGTCAAAGAAGACCGCTACAGTTCGATTCATATTGAAGATTTTACCGTGGATGTCCGCGATACCAAGCTGGGGCCGGAAGTCGTCACTCGGGACATTCCTAATATCGGTGAAGAAAAATTAAAAGACCTGGACGAAGAAGGGATTGTTCGCATCGGTGCTAAAGTCAGCGCCGGGGATATTCTGGTCGGAAAAATTACGCCTAAGGGTGAAGCGGATCTGACTCCGGAAGAACGGCTATTAAGGGCGATCTTCGGCGAAAAGGCGCGCGACGTCAAGGACTCTTCTTTGAACTTGCCTCACGGTGAATACGGCAAAGTGGTTGACGTCAAAATCTTTTCGCGCGAGCAGGGAGATAAATTGCCGACCGGCGTGATCAAGACTATTCAGGTCAGCGTCGCCAAACTGCGCAAAGTCCAAGTTGGCGACAAGATGGCCGGCCGCCACGGCAACAAGGGTGTCATTTCCCGGGTCATCCCCGAAGCGGATATGCCTTTCCTGCCTGACGGAACGCCGATTGATATTATCCTTAGCCCCCTGGGCGTTACTTCTCGTATGAACCTGGGACAGATCCTGGAAACGCACCTCGGGTGGGCGGCCAAGCGACTGGGTTACTTAGTAGCTTCGCCGGCGCTGGATGGTGTGGACGAATCAATTATTCGCCAGGAATTGAAAAAGGCCAATTTGCCAGAAGACGGCAAGGTTCAGCTCTATGACGGCCGCACCGGCGATGCCTTTGACCGCAAAACGACCGTCGGCATCATGTATATGATGAAGTTGCACCACCTGGTGGAAGACAAGGTGCATCAGCGCTCGATCGGTCCGTACTCGCTGGTGACCCAGCAGCCGCTGGGCGGCAAGGCGCAATTCGGCGGCCAGCGTTTCGGAGAAATGGAAGTTTGGGCGCTGGAAGCTTACGGCGCGGCTCATATGTTGCAAGAGATCCTGACGATCAAGTCAGACGATGTTTTAGGGCGCTCGAAGACCTACGAATCAATAGTCAAAGGCGAGCCGATTCGCAAGCCGAATGTTCCAGCTTCGTTCGATGTCTTGGTCAACGAACTGAAAGGCTTAGCCCTAGACGTTGATTTGATTGAAAATTTTGATGACGGCCGCAGTTCTTCAGAAGATGAAAAGAAAACCAGTCCGGATAATCCCGTGAAAAAAGGCGAGGCTGACCGCAAAGAAAAAAAACCGGACGACAAGAAAAAGAAGGATAAGCCCAAGGAAGCTAAGAAAAAATAATTAGCCCCTTTAATCTTTACATATTTTCTTATGGCGCAAACAATGGATTTCGAAGCCGTTCGTTTGAAACTGGCTTCGCCCGAAAAAATTCATGAATGGTCTCACGGTGAAATCCTGAAACCGGAGACAATTAATTACCGCACTCAGCGGCCGGAGCGCGACGGCTTGTTTTGCGAGAAAATTTTCGGTCCGACCAAGGACTGGGAATGCTATTGCGGCAAATACAAGCGTATCCGGTACAAGGGCGTGGTTTGCGACAAGTGCGGCGTCGAGGTGACCCGCTCGGTCGTGCGCCGTGAGCGGATGGGGCACATCGACCTGTCCGTGCCGGTGGCGCATATCTGGTTTCTGCGCGGCGTGCCGAGCAAGATCGGTCTGGTCCTGGATAAGTCTAGCCAAGAACTGGAAAAGGTGATTTATTTTGCCAGCTATATCATCACCAAGGTTGATGACCATGCCCGCGAGGAAGCGCTTAAGCAAATCAAGGCGGAATTCAAAACCAAGAAAAAGGAAATTGAGACCAAATACGAAGCTCTAGCGGCGGCGTTGAACCAAAAACGGGCCAAGGCCTTGGCGCAAAGCGGCGGCGACAAAAAAGGGGTTGAGAGCAAGGTAGAAACGGACATGGTGGCCAACCACGAAGCCAAAATCTCGGATCTGGACAAGCTGACCGAGGCATTTGATATTGCCAAAAAAGAATTGCGCGACCTGAAGCCGCTCCGGATTATTTCCGAATTGGAATATCGCGATTTATCAATGAAATACGGCCAGGTTTTTGAGGCGGGTATCGGCGCGGAAGCGATCCGAAAACTGCTGGAAAAAGTGCACTTGCCCAAATTAGTGACCGGCCTGGAAGAAGAATTGAACCAAACGAATGTGGCTAACCGCAAGCGTATCATGAAGCGCCTGAAGTATATTAAAGGCATGATGATCGCCGACATCCGCCCCGAGTGGATGATTATGACGGCTTTGCCGGTTATCCCGCCGGATTTGCGCCCGATGGTCCAGCTCGACGGGGGTCGCTATGCCGCCTCCGACTTAAATGATTTATACCGACGCGTGATCAACCGCAATAACCGCCTGAAACGCCTCAAGGAATTAGGGGCGCCGGACGTTATTCAGCGCAACGAAAAGCGTATGTTGCAGGAAGCGGTGGACGCTCTCATCGACAATAATGCCCGACGCGGCAAGGCCGTTCAGGCTTCCACCGGACAGCGCCGCACGCTGAAATCTTTGGCTGATATGCTCCGTGGTAAACAAGGACGTTTCCGCCAAAACTTGCTGGGAAAACGCGTTGATTATTCCGGGCGCTCGGTTATCGTCGTCGGACCTAATCTAAAGTTGCACGAATGCGGTTTGCCGAAAATCATGGCCTTAGAATTGTATAAGCCTTTTGTCATCGCGGAATTGATCAAGAAAGAATTTGCCCACAATGTCCGGAGTGCCGGTAAACTGATTGAACAATCCCGTCCTGAAGTCTGGGATGCTTTGGAAAAAGTCATTGCCGGACACCATGTCCTGCTCAATCGCGCTCCGACCTTGCACCGCTTGGGCATCCAGGCGTTCCAGCCGGTCTTGATTGAAGGCAAGGCGATCCGCATCCACCCGATGGTTTGTTCTCCTTTCAATGCCGATTTTGACGGCGACCAGATGGCCGTGCACGTCCCGCTGACGAAGATGGCCCGTTTTGAAGCCGCTAATATCATGCTCTCGACCAAGAACTTACTGCGGCCGTCGACCGGCGCACCGGTGACGGCGCCGTCCCAAGACATGGTGCTCGGTTGCTACTATATGACCCGACCGGAAAAAGGCTTGCTGGGCGAGGGACGGATTTTCGCCGACAAGCACGAAGCGATTCTGGCTTACGACATGAAACGCCTGCATCTCAAGGCGATGATCAAGGTGCGTCTCGAACCGGGCCAGATCATCGAAACTTGCGTCGGCCGGATTTTGTTCAACAATATCCTGCCCAAGGAAATGCGTTTCATCAATGAAACGATGAATAAAAAATCGCTGGCTAAAATTATTGCCAAGGCTTTGCACCAGTACGGCTTGGAAATTGCCGTCGAATTGATCGACAAGATCAAAGATACCGGTTTCTCCTATTTGACCTTGTCGGGTATTACGCTGGCTTCGGCCGATCTGACGGCGCCGACGGAAAAGAAAAATCTCATTCAAAAAGCCAAGAGCGAAGTTGATTCCGTCAAGTCCCAATACAAAGCAGGTTTATTGACGGATGAGGAGCGCTACCAAAAGGTAATTGAGATCTGGTCTAAAGTCCGCGAAGAAGTTTCTCAAGCAGTCGAAGACCATATTGATCACAACAGTGCCGTTTTTGCCATGATTGACTCCGGTGCCCGCGGTTCTTGGGCGCAGACTACCCAGCTCATGGGGATGCGCGGTTTGATGGCCAATCCGGCCGGCCGCACGATTGAGCTGCCCGTCACCGGTAGTTTCAAAGAGGGTCTCTCGGTGCTGGAATATTTCATTTCCACTCACGGCGCCCGCAAAGGTTTATCCGATACGGCGCTGCGCACGGCCAATGCAGGTTATCTGACCCGACGCCTGGTTGATGTCGCCCAGGATGTGGTTATCGAAGAAATCGACTGCGGGGATGACGTCGGTATCGATATCACCAAAAAAGACAGCGAAGAAATGGGCGAGACCGTTCTGGGCCGCATTCTCGGCCGGACGGTCCTGCAGGATATTGTTGATCCCAAAACCAAGAAAGTCATCGTCAAAAAAGGCGAAACGGTTACGGAAAATCATCGCGCCAAGTTGAAGGAAATGGATATTAAGGAAATCCGGATCCGTTCCGTCATGACCTGCGAATCGCGTTATGGCGTTTGCGCCAAATGCTACGGGCAGGATCTCGGCCGTAATCACTTGGCGGAAAAAGGCCTGGCGGCGGGAATCGTGGCCGCCCAGTCAATCGGCGAGCCCGGGACCCAGCTGACCATGCGAACTTTCCACACCGGCGGTGTTGCCGGGGTCGGCGATATTACCCAAGGTTTGCCGCGCGTGGAAGAATTGTTCGAAGCGCGCCCGGTGCCGAAACCGGCTGTCGTTGCGGAAGTCAACGGCCAGATCAAGATCGAAGAAACGGATAAGGAAAAAATAATTCACATCATCAGCGACGAGCTGAAAGTCGATAAATTCGAACTGACGGCCGAAAGCCAAGTCAAAATAAAGGATAATGCCGCGGTGGAAAAAGGCGATTTGCTGGCAACCGGGCCATCGGGTAAGATTATCGCCACGGCGAACGGAGTAGTCCGGATCAAGAAAAATGTCATCGAGCTGACGAAGGAAGGTTCAGCGGAAAACACTTATCACGTGCCGCTGAAGACTCCGCTCTGGGTTCGGACGGGCGACTTGGTGACCAAGGGCAGCCAGCTGACGGAGGGCCCAATTGATTTGCGTCAGCTGTTCCGGCTTTCCGGATCACGCGCCGTGCAGAAATATATCTTGAAAGAAGTTCAGCATATCTATTCTTCCCAGGGACAAAAAGTAAACGACAAGCACGTCGAGATTATTATCCGCCAGATGCTGTCACGGGTGCGGATCAAAGATCCGGGCGATACGGAATTCATTCCCGGCGACGTCGTAGAAAAGGCTCACGTCATGCGGGAAAATGACCGGATGGAAAAAGAAAGCAAGCAACTGGCGACGTATGAGATCTTGTTGCTCGGTATTACCAAAGCTTCTTTGTCCACTGAAAGTTTCTTGAGCGCCGCCTCCTTCCAGGAAACGGCCCGTGTGTTGATAGACGCTTCCATTATGGGCCGCTATGATACCCTGCGGGGTCTCAAGGAAAACGTGATTATCGGCAAGCTTCTGCCGGCTGGTACGGGTTTCGGCAAGCACGGCCGGACCCAGGACGAGCAAGCGGCAGTTTAGATAGCGCGAAACAGCCCCGCCAAGGCGGGGCTGTTTTGTTTTAGTCAGGATCTTGGCGATCGCCGACTGAAAGGGTGGAGTTATCTTTTTACCCCCAAAACGACTAGGCGACTAGGCTGGTTTATGTTAAAATATCCTGGTAAACCTAACTAATAGGTCGCTTGTTATGGCCCTCAAAAAAAGAAAAAAGCGCGGCCGGCCGCCCAAAAAAGCCTCATTTAGCCTAAGTCCGGAGATGATCCGCGGAATTGCCATCGTGGCCCTGATTGTTTTGGCGGCGATCAGCGTCCTGGGATTTTTCGAAGGGGCCGGGGCGCTGGGGACATTTTCTCGCCAGACGATCGGGGCGATTTTCGGCTGGGGCGGATTTTTGGCTCCGATCCTGATGATTTTTGTCGTGGTTATTCTGGTTCGGGGCGAAAAGATGACTCTGAAATTTTTGAATTATCTGGGGATATTTCTGCTAGTGGTGTCGTTGCTGGGCTTGTTCCATCTGCCGTTTCAGCCGTATCAGGGACAATATGCAGTTTCTCAATTACAGGGCGGGGGGGCGGTCGGTTACGGGATCAGTTCTTTGACCGTTTCGGTCATGGGCGTCTTGGCTTCCTGGTTCGTCTTGATCGGCGTGCTGCTAGTTTCGATCATGCTGACCTTCAATATTTCTTTCCGTTCCTTGATTGACTGGTTTAAGGCGCTGGGGGAAAAGTTTTCCCGACTTAAGAACAAAGTGAAGCCCGAACCTAAAGTCCAAGTGAAGACTATTGAAAACGGTGAATTCAAGACCAAGAGCCTAGACGAAGTCGACACGGAAGCTCCTTTGCCAAAACCGGTCGAAGAAACAGAATTAAAAACTAATACCTTTACTCCCTCGTCCAGTAATGCCGACGATACCGCGGCCCATACTACTAAGACGGATCCCAACTGGAAATTTCCTCCGCTGTCGATGTTGAACGGAACTTTCGGCAAACCCACCAGCGGCGATATTCGCACTAAGGCGGCGGTGATCCAAAAAACTTTGTCTAATTTCGGTATTCCGGTGGAAATGTCCGATGTCAGCATTGGCCCGACCGTCACCCAATACACTCTGAAACCATTAGAAGGGGTAAAGTTGAGCCGGATTACCGCTCTCCAAAATGATCTGGCCCTGGCCTTGGCGGCGCATCCAATCAGGATCGAAGCGCCGATTCCTGGTAAATCTCTAGTCGGTATCGAAGTCCCCAACGAGAAAATCGCCGTGGTCCGCTTGCGCGAACTCTTGGAATCGCCTGAATGGAAAGACAGCAAGTCAAAGCTGGCGATTCCGCTGGGCCGAGACGTGGCCGGCAACCCGATCATTATCGATATCGACAAGATGCCCCATTTGTTGATAGCTGGCGCGACCGGTTCCGGAAAATCAGTTTGTCTCAACGCTATTTTGGTCAGCTTGTTGTACCGTAATTCTCCCGCCGATCTCAAGATGATCCTGGTTGATCCCAAACGAGTAGAGATGTCCGGTTATAATGATATCCCGCATCTGCTGACGCCGGTGCTGACGGATGTCAATAAAACCGTCAATGCCTTGAAATGGTGCGTCGCGGAAATGGATCGGCGCTATAAGCTGTTGCAGGCGGCCGGCAAGGTGAACATAAAATCTTACAACGCCGTCCATAAGGCGGAACGCTTGCCTTATATCATTGTGGCGATTGATGAATTAGCTGATTTGATGGCGGTTGCTCTGAATGACGTGGAAGGCGCGATTGTGCGCCTGGCCCAGATGGC